>NZ_JBFRGR010000009.1:0-266239 GCF_052115445.1 Paenibacillus sp. 2RAB27 | reverse complement strand
GGATGCGGACCATATGAACGCAGCGACGCAAGGTCTTCAAACGTTACCCGTAATCCGAGAGTATAGCCCTTAATATTTTCCGTTTCTTCAGTTACGTTGATGCCTGCACTTATATCAAATATCCCGGGGATACGATCCCGAAACGATAACAATTGATCCAGCAATTCCTGTTGCTTGATTGGCGTGACATTAGTATTGAACTTGAATACAACGAGATGTTCGTACATCGCTAAATTGCTCCTTTTTTAAGCTTAATGTTGTGGTGCTATAGTTCTGCGTTCGTGCAACAGCCTGTCTATTTGGCAGCCTGCACATGATACCTACGCTACTGGAGGTTCAACTTAAATTCCGAAATGTTCACGAACTAGTCTAAATTGTTCTTTAACACTTAAGCTTTTTGTTCTTTCAATGGTTTTGATACCATTATCAATACAGGCATTTCTAATATCATGAGAAAACTTCACCATGTTTTTGTTGCCGTTTTTGATTGCTTCTGATGGACTAGCTGTTTGGTTAATAACATCCAAAATCATCTTATGGTCTTCCCTGAAGAAATATAGCCTTTCTATTTCTTTATCAGACGTGTAGAGACATATCATTCTTTCTTTAGGAATAAAGGGTAATATTAATTCAGGCATTATTCCTAAATCTATTATGATTGGTGTATCGGTAGGCATTTTCAACAAATCAATAACATAAAACTCCATCATTTCTTCGACAATTTGAAAAAGCCATTCACAATGTTCATCATTGGGTTTATTAAACCATTTGTCCCAGTCCAAACCAGGATGAGGATATTGAATGGCGGGGTATTCAACAGGGCTAGTGAATGGTCTATATTTTAAGACATTATCCTCTAGCGTTTGAAATCCTAACTCCTCAACAAATTTCTTTGTCATTGTGGTCTTGCCCGCGCAACAACCACCATTTAACCAATAAACATGCTTTAATTGTTCTTTCAGATAATTATCATTAACTTTCATATTTACCCTCCTCAAATTACCAATTTTGAGGAAGTTGGCGGATTCTTATCGGCTTTCTATAACTGTGAAAGTACATAATTGAATCCTCCTTTCCATAGCATACCATTAGCATTCGACTAGCTGGTTATTTATTCCTCTTGCGTTAAGAAAACCCACTTTCTCTCCTGCATGGAGTTCTGTCTTCGTTCAGTTCACTATAGAACTTTATTTCAAATAAATAACTTTATTTCTCTAACAGATAATTTGCATATCCCCGCCGCATGCGTTACTATGTTTATATCGACAAATTTGCAGGTCTAAATAAGGAGGATTACGCGTCCATGTGCCCCCGTACCAAAGAACAAAATGAGCTCATCCGCATGCAGCGCAGTGAACAGATCCTTGACGCTGCCGCGCGTACCTACTTCCACACGAGCGGCAGCTTTGATATTCGCGACGTCGCCCGCGAGGCGAAGATCGGTTACGGCACGGTATACCATTATTACCCCAACCGACATTTATTAATAGAAGATGTGCTGGGCAGCGGCTTCGAGCGATGCGAGCAAGCCCTTGCAGAATGGGCAAACATCTACGGCGGCGGCCAGGATGAGAGACAGATGTTGACGTATTGTAAGGCGCTGCTCCGGCTGTGGCAGTCGGACGCCCGCGCATATCTCGTCTACAAAATGGCGGCGGAACATTATGCAGGCTTGCCTGAGAGGGATCGGCACTCTACCAACAGACGATTCATGGAACGGCTGTATGTTCCGCTCCAATCGATCGCCCAGCGCGAAGACGACAGCGTAGACCTTATGCTTGCCGTGCTGGTTGGCTGCTGCGGACTGTACTACTATGCGGGCGCTTCGGAGCTGGACGTCGATCGAATCGCCAAGCTCGCGATGCAAGCTATTACGAAGGAGTCCTGATACGAACATGGTGATCTTAAAAAGCAAGCATGAAATCGAGGCTATCCGCAAGGCATGCCAAGTGGTTGCCGAATGCCATCGCACGATCGCCCCGCTCATCAAACCGGGAATCACG
The DNA here is from genome assembly GCF_052115445.1 of Paenibacillus sp. 2RAB27. Taxonomy (NCBI): domain Bacteria; kingdom Bacillati; phylum Bacillota; class Bacilli; order Caryophanales; family Paenibacillaceae; genus Paenibacillus; species Paenibacillus sp. 2RAB27. Next base: position 264,236 of record NZ_JBFRGR010000009.1, on the reverse strand, counting down.
ACGAACGAGATTGAGCGCATCTTCGAGGACATTATCTTGAAGCACGGCGCCAAGCCCTATACGAAGGGCTACAAGGGCTATCAATATGCGACCTGTGCCTCCGTTAACGACGTGATCGCGCATGGCTTTCCTAGAGATAAGCCACTTGAGGAGGGGGATATCGTGACGATCGACACAGTCGCAGAGCTCGACGGCTGGCTCGGTGATTCAGCCTGGAGCTATGCTGTCGGGAAGATCTCGCCGATAGCCGAGAAGCTGATGCGTGTCACGAAGGAATGCCTTGACCTCGGTATCGCGCAAGCGCAGCCCGGCAATCGGCTCGGCGATGTGACAAGCGCTATCCAGCGGCATGCCGAATCGAACGGATTCGGCGTCGTGCGTGACCTACTCGCTCATGGCATCGGCCGGGATCTGCACGAGGCGCCGAACTATATGCATGTCGGCAAGCCCGGCAAAGGCTACCGCATCAAGGAAGGCATGGTGTTCACGATCGAGCCAATGATCACCGAAGGCACCTACTACATGACAATCGATCCGGACGGCTGGACCGCGCGGACGCTGGACCGCAAGCTCGCCGCCCAATACGAACATACGATCGCCATCACAGCTGAAGGTCCACAAATCCTGACCGCGCAATAAAATAAAAAGAAGTCGACCACGAGATGGTCGACTTCTTTTTTCGTATTCGACATAGCATATTTCTTCATCCGATACATGCGTTTATCCGCTCGCTTATAGAGCTCAAAGGCACTTTCCAAAAAAAATGGCTGGAACCGAATACTACGGTGATCGTATAACTCGTTCCCGTCTTCAAGCCGAAACAGATATCATTAAAACATTATACCCTTGCATGAGCCGATCCCCTTTTATCCGTTAGTTCAATATCGGCCGTTCTTTATTGAATATTAAATCATCAAAAAAGACTTTATGGTCAGGGAATAAGTTGTCAGGTAACTCATCGAGTGCAAAAAATGCATTATGCATAGATTCGGCGTTTTGTTTGATTAATTCACCTTCATATTCTTTACAAGTGAAAATGAATTGAACCATTGAAACTTGGTCTCCATTAGAAAAGGTTTTATCATATTTTGAACCTGAATAAACTCCAAGCAACTCAAGTTTCCCTAAATGTAAACCGGTTTCCTCGAAGACTTCTCTCCTCGCTGTATCTTGAACGGTTTCCCCTAACTCCATAAACCCTCCTGGAAGACCCCACTTTTCGTTATCCAAACGTTGTTGTAATAGTAACCGATTTTCTTTATCAAATATAAAAGCTCCAGAAACCACCATGATGACTTTCTCATGTCCAACCATAGACCTTACATGTTTTATGTAATCCATTGTTATACCCCAATTTCTTTCAGAGCCAAGGTTTATCAAGCTGCCGGATCGATTTTCACTTTTCGCCTGAAGGCACGTCAAATTCGACCTCAGCCGGTATCGGATCGCCGAAGTCCGGGTTTCCGTCCGCCGTCCAACCGAATTTCTGCATTCTGGCGCTTCTTCGGTTACTACCGCCTTCAGATACCGGTATGGCATGATAGACGATCCAGTCTTCCGTTCCGTCCGGGGATACGGTAAAGCTGTTATGGCCAGGGCCGAAGACGGAGTTTTCAACTGATTTACAGAAAACGGGTTTCTCGCTCTTGGTCCATGAAGCCGGATTCAGTAGATCGCTGTCTTCCTTTGCGGTCAGCATCCCTAGTGCGTAGTCATCGGACCAGCATGTGCTTGCGGAATAAATCAGGAATACTTTGCCGAAACGCTTAAGGAAGCAAGGCCCCTCATTTATCGCCATCCCGCCTTTATGCTCCCAATCGTATTCCGGCTTGGTGAGCAGCGATTCCTCCCCCTTGATCGTCCACGGGTTTTCCATTTCGGCGGCGTAGACCGCCGAGCCGTATTTCGGAAAATGGCCGTAGCCCGCGTACATGAAAAAGAGCTTCCCGTTGTGCTCCAGCACCGTTCCGTCCAATCCGGGCAAGGCCGTATTCACGGCCCCCTTCATCTGCCATGTTCCATCGAGAGGATCGGCATGCTCATTTTCAAGCACGTAGATTTTGCGGCTTTCGTCTCCGCCTCCGTCGTTGTCCGTGAAATAAATGTACCATTTGCCTCCGAGATGATGGATTTCCGGTGCCCACAGTTTCCTGCTGTCCAACCCTTCCGCCGGAGGAGTCCAGACGGTCTTCATCGCGCCGTTCGCAATTCCGCTCATCGATTCGGATTTCCATAAATCCAACCGGTCGCCCCGCGTCACCATAAAATAATAATGACCGTCCGTATGCCGATATATCCAAGGATCAGCACCCTTTTCCAATATTGGGTTTCGAAATGTTTTCATCTGCATCGTGCTCATATAACGACTCCTTCCACTCCATGACGATATTAACGTGTTCATGAATCCTTGAAGCAGGTTGGCCTGCGTCAGCACGAACGCTTCTGGCTTGTGAATCAAAATTGGACTCCACCTTGACCGCGATCAAGCTTGAAATCCCAACGCCATTCTTTTGCATCCACAGTACTGACATTATCCAATACTTCTCTAATGGTCCGCATACCGCATATGGCAACGGAAACATCGGGATTAGAGAGAACAAAATCTAAGGCGATCCTATGAGGATTGATCGTCTCAAGTGACTCTGGCGCAACGCGCTTCATAAAGCGATATAGAGATTGGCTCGTCAGCGGCCTCATGACGACGACTCCAACGTCATGCTTAGCGGCTTCTGGAATGATTGGATCTGCAGCACCCTGATAAAAGAGATTATACCGAACTTGAATGACATCGAAATATCCTGATCGAATGGACCAAAGCAATACGTGATCAGGAACCTCGTTCGTGATTCCGATGAAACGTATTTTACCTTGTTCTTGACATACTTTTAGTGCATCCAGCGGTCCGTCATTCACAATTCGGTGATAATCCTCTTCTGTTAAATACCCTCCATGGAATTGCATAACATCGATGTAATCGGTTTGGAGATTCTTCAAGCTTGCATCGACGGATCGAATCACATCGTCATAGCCAAGATTTGAGGGAACCTTTGTAGCAATATACGCCTCATGACGACGTTCTTTTAACACGGCTCCGATTATACTTTCGCCTAACCCATTTCCATAACCCTGTGCCGTATCAATATAATTAAGTCCCTTGTCCAAAGCCATATGAAGAGAATCGATAACCACGTCACGGCTTTTCTGAGCTTCATAAGGTTCCAAATAGTTATCCAGCCCCATCGGTGCGCCACCGAATCCAACACAAGAAACGTTTAAATTCGTACGTCCAAGTCTTCTATATTCCATTCTCAACACCGCCTCTTAACTTTTATGCGAGGTTAATTTCTTTGATAAGCTCTAGTGGAATCTTCGGTCTCCGTGCTTCAGTGAGAAGTCCGTTCATTTCCTGCTGGACATCAGTCACTTGCGTATAGCAATACCCGCAAATGTAGTCGATATCCTTAATCGCTTGGGTAATGCTTCGGAATCGCTCAATAAATGCCTCTTCCGTCACCACCTGATTGCCGTACCCCCAGCCTTTATCAGTTTGGAAAGCGATCCCGCCAAATTCACTAATGATGATGGGCTGGCCACGATACGTGTATCCTTGGGCTAGGGCATATTTCCCTTTGTTGAATGCCCATTCGTTGTTTACGATAGGGGATTTATCCGCATAACGCTGGAGGAATTCCGAACCGGCTTCCACATAATCATGTAAAGTCAAAATGTCTGATATGGTATGTTCCCATCCGTCATTTGTGATGACAGGACGATTCGGGTCCATCGATTTAGTCAAATGATAGATGCCCTCAGTGAACTTCTGCTGCTTACGGTCATTCAAAATTTGCATGACGCCCCAAGACTCATTAAAGGGCACCCACGTTATGATGCTAGGATGATTATACTGCTGCCTTACAATCTCGATCCATTCCTTGGTGAAGGTCTCAACTGCCTCATCATTAAATTCAAAGGTGGCTGCCATCTCAGACCATACCAAAAGCCCTTTGACATCGCACCAATATAGGAACCGCGCATCTTCAATCTTCATGTGCTTCCTCACCCCATTGTACCCCATGGCGAGAATAGCATCGATATCCTCTATTAATGCTTGCTCCGAAGGCGGCGTCAAATGACTGTCGGACCAGTACCCTTGGTCTAAAATTAACCGCTGATAAATAGGCGTATTATTGAGGAGCACTTTTCCTTTTTCTATGGAAATCTTCCTCATCCCGAAGTATGAATACACGTGGTCGATCACCACGTCATCTTGAAATAAAACAAATTCCACATCATATAAGTTCGGACTTTGCGGAGACCATCTGCTTACCTTCCATGGACCATTAGCCTCATGCAGCAAATCTACCTCCAATTGCAGCCAAGCCCGATCCACGATCAAAGCGGTTTGTTTGAGGATCTTCCCCTTAAAACTAATTCGAGTCTCTAAGCGAAGCTGCCCCTGCTTTAAATCACCATGCGTTTGGTATTCGAAGCGTACCGATTGACGGTCTAGATCAGGTGTCATTTTCACGGATTTGATATAAGATTCCGCCACATATTCCAACCATACACTTTGCCAAATTCCTGTTGTTTGAACATAAAAGCATTCGAAATTGTCTTTTACCCAACGCTGCTTACCGCGTGGTTGCGTGCAGCTCTGGCTATCCTCTACCTTCATGACGAGGCTGTTTGACTGACCAAATTGAATATGGGGCGTAATATCAAATGAAAACGCAGCATATCCACCTTGATGTTGACCTACACACGTTCCGTTCACCCACAATTTAGCGAGATAGTCCACCGCTTGGAAATGCAGGATGATCCTTTTGCTTTCTTGTTCCTTCGGAACTTCGAGCAATCGGTGATACCATATTTGAGGGTGAAATGCCTCTTCCCCAATACCGCTGGCCTTCGTTTCATAAGTGAACGGTACCATGATCTTGAGGTCCCCATTAAACTCCTCGTACCACTTTTCTTTCTCTCCAACGTTCCCGTCATCAAACCGGAATTCCCACTCACCGTTTAAACTATTCCATGATTCTCGCACAAACTGAGGCCTTGGATAGTCCTTTATATACATTTTTGTCGACATCTTGTGATGATCACTCCTACTTCTTATGATTGTGTATAAGTTGACCGCGCACAAACCATCTTGTACGCGGGAAATACATTCAGTTAATTGGTTCGGAAAAATTCAACATTATCGATATCTGCCAATTGGCTGCTGCTGCTATTTGAGGCGAAAAATCCGACGGCCGCTTGACCATTAGTCACGCTAATGCCGGAGATCGTCACCTGCGTCCAAGTCGAAGTAACCGGGAAATTGGTTTGTCGAGCAGTCCCACCATAGTCTTTCACTTCCATATAATTACTGGTTTGGCCGCCACTGCTCCTCAAATAAGCTCGCATCGTATACGTTCCGTTTTGCAGACCTGTAATTGTCTGACCAACATAAGCTGTACCTGGTGAACTAATGCCTGCAAGACCGATGAAGTAGTTCCCTCCTCCAGGTGCACGCGCGATGCCGTCGTTAATGCCATGAATGTGAATCCGATCTGGATAATCGGACCCATATGTCGTCCATCCGTTCACATTTGCCGTTTCATATCCCCAGTTATTCGTTAGATTGACATTCAGCGGCGTGGTCGAAGCGGTTTTGATAAATTCAACGTTGTCAATATCCGCCCATTGGCTGTCGCTTGTATTCGCAGCGTAAAAACCGATAGTCGCCTGTGTATTTGTTACACTAATACCAGAGATGGTTACCTGCGTCCAAGTTCCTGTAACGGGAAAATTAGTTGTCATCGTAGATCCACCATAGTCTTTCACTTCCATGTAGTTACTGGTTTGGCCGCCACTGCTCCTCATATAGGCTCGCATTGTGTAGGTACCTCTATCCAGACCTGTGATCGTCTGACCGATATAAGCAGTACCAGGAGAACTAGTTCCAGCAAGACCGATGAAGTAGTTTCCGCCACCCGGTGCACGTGCAATACCATCATTTAGTCCATGAATGTGAATCCTGTTTGGATAATCGGCTCCCGAAGGTGCCCATCCGTTAACATTCGCCGTTTCAAAACCCCAATTATCGGCAAGATTCACGTTCGAGGGAGTCCCTGCATTTCCCGTCCGCAAGTAAATGCCAGTACTAGGAAAGTTAGCGGATGTGACTGCCATAACGCGAGTCGTATCAACAGCCAATAATGAATTCCAGTTGGAAAACTTCGTATCCGGTACAGGGAATACATTATACAAATAACCCCAAGTCGCGCCGTTATCGGAGCTGATCATCGTTCGCATCGAAGAATAACTGTCTCCCGTGTTGGCGCTGTCATCATCCGTTTGGAAGCTGGCCATTAATCTGCCATCGCCCAGTTTGACGACATAGGGTGCTCCGGCTTTTTTCCCTGTATTCGTTGGAATAAACATGGTTTGACGGGAACCTGACCAGTTTATACCATCATTGGAAATTTTGTACTTGATCACAAATGGATGCCCACTTACGTCCGTGGCCTCAAACACTACAATATATCTGCCGTCTGCCATTTTTGTGAAAACCGGCATGCCGTCTCTGGAGCTATTAGCCACCCCGTCGCTGACAACTGTCGCGCTGCTCCAACCGCTTCCGTTCCAGGTTTTCATCAATAATTTCTGCTTTCCCGAGGTACCGACAACGGCCGAGCTATCATCCGCATACATGACGGAAATCGTGCTTCCCACATAACCGAGGAATGGCTCCCATACCCCAGTGAAAGAGGTTTCCGATTCGGTCGCTATTTGTCCATTTGCCAGATCCGACCAGGTGCTGCCTCCATCGCTGCTCTTTCGAACTTTCAAATAAGTGGTATAGGTGCTGCCAGAATGTATGACCACGCGATAAGCCAACCAAATGTCTCCATTGGTTAGTAGGAGCATCTGACCGTTGCCGACATCCCCGTTAGCATCAGAAGCGGCTGTTATAGGTGCCCCCCATGTAAGCCCACCATCCGTGCTTTTCGCTAACTTAACTTTCGTAAAACCTCCGTCCGCATTTGAATCAAAAGAAGCCAACATGTTGCTGCTGCTCACCTGAAGCATCCTCGGATACCACACTCCACCTGTACCGGTAGTGTAAACTGTCGTGTTTGACGTTGGCCAAGCCATCCCGCTCGTTGCAGCTTGAGCCATATTGAAAGGAATAATAAGCGAAGCCACCATCATCATAACCATTATTAATTTACCCAAGCGCAAACGACTTTTAGCTTTCATTTTTACATTTCCTCCTTTGAAAAAATGTTAATCGAATAGCATTATTCATTGCGTGCTTGTGTCGAATCTAGAGGTAATTTAAAGTGATTGAACTATGAAATCACCTCCTTACTAATGATAAATTGGTAAAGAGCCACGATGGCGACGCTGAACGAATACCGATTTTCCCGTGCATCCATGCATTCGCATCCGTCCATTCCAAGGCAGGTTGCTTCGAATCGTTTAGATATACCTTCATTGTTGCTCCACTTACGTCAACAGCGATGTGTACGATTGAACCGGTGGCAAAACTGATCGGAGCTGAGTCTACTTCATTCTGGTCATAATTCATTTTCTTCAGAATCATACGTCCATTGCGGAAGGTCAGTTGATAGCCCATGAACGAATCCCTTACTTGCTCAGGAAATTCAGATTCGTTCGTGACACGAAACAAGAGCCCTGCCTCTTCAATAGAATCTGCAGTGGATTTCAAATCAACTTCCACCCTATAGTCCGTCCATTCATCACTGCCCGCATACATTTTGGCATCCGAGCCCTCAGTCTGTACGGCATACCCGTCTTCTTTCTTCATCCATTTGCCATACATATCTTCAGACAAAATTTGACTAAACATATTTGAGTTCTTTTCTGTCGGCAGTTCAGAAATTCTGTATATATCTAAATAGCGGTAATTCAAATTTCCTTTAACCAGTTTTACTGTCAAAATATGCTCGCCTTGTGTTAGCTTCATATTTCCTATGTGCTTTTTAACCCACGGGTTTCCTTCGTTCTGACTCATATGGCCTAATTCAAAACGTTGAGGTTTCCCATCAACCTGCAGTTCCACCACATTTTCATTCCCGTCTTCCTTCATCATGGCATCAAAACCGTAGGTTCCGTCTGACTCCACATTAATTCTATATGCGAGCCAGTCTCCTTTTCCCGCCATCGTAACGTCATTACTGCCGTCTTCACTCGTTTGGATCGGAACACCGTCTTCTTCGCGCATAACAGACCCTTTAACGGGATGCCCGACATGAAATCCTTGATCTTTTTCTCCCAAATAATGAACTGCTTCAATACTTCCGGGAACCGGTTTGGCTGTCTCATAGTCACTGCTGCCATCCGCTTCGTTAGAAAAAGCTGTGTATTCCAACGTCGGCTTGATGTGGCGATATGCATACCCGATTTTCCCAGGTTTCGCATGGATATCTCTAAGAGTAAGCTTGTTCATTTGATCGAAATAGATGTTAGTACCTCGCGCATTACTCTCAACTCGAATGGTATGCAGCTTAGTAAAGTCCATCGCTTGGGGAAGCTGAGAAGTTGCAAGCTGCTTCCTATTCCCATTCTTCATCTCGAACAAGGCTATACTTCGCAATGCGGGATCAATACCAACAGAGTAATAATTATTGTCATCCGTATAGGAAAAGACGGTCTCGAAAGAAGCCTCCGCCACTCGTGTATTCTCCATGTTCATGCGAAAATTAAATTCTGCTGTAAACCGATTCTTATCGGCAGCTTTACTGCTCAACCATTTCGTTTCATTTACATTGTCACGAACATCCCAAAGCTTCTGATCCAACGGTTTATTGACGCCATCATAAAAATCCGGCATTCGTGGAACCGGTTGAGGAAAATGAGTGCCATCGCCAAGAACAACCATTTTCTCGCCATTAAAAACGATTCGGTCCATATTTAGCATCCGAACCGGAGGCCCTTCCTTCGAATGGCCAATTAAATTATGATAAAACATATAATAAGCATCGAGGTTTGGACCTATCACACTGGAACTATGGCCCAGCCCATTAAAATCTTGTTTCGTGCTGATGACGATCGGGTTATTTTCTGGCACTTTGTAGGTGCCGATTGGCGAGTCCGTCGCTACAGCGTAATTGATCCGATATCCTTTACTGAACACGTGATTTCCTGTATAAGTCATAAAATATTTGCCGTCGCGTTTAATAATCATTGAACCTTCCGTCCAATGGCCMAAAAAAGCGCTAAGCGTCTTTTCCTCAGTCATTGTGTAAGGATCCGACATTTCGTGTCCAATAATACCTTTACCACTCGCGTGCGTAAAATACCACTTGCCGTCATCATCAATAAATACAGAGCCATCAATGGATAAACCCAGATTTTCAGTTTGAATCGTAAACGGTCCAGTAGGGCTCTCGCTGCGAAGCACATAATGGCCTTTTCCGGCAGGCGAGGTGTACATATAGAAAAACCCATTCCAGTAAACGACTTCCGGTGCGTAAGCTCCTTCGGTCAGTGGGTCTTCCGTAGCTAGCCCTTCATATTTCCAATGAATCAAATCGCTTGAGCTCCAAGCTTTAATGCCCACACGAAAATCCTTCGTACTGCAATACAAATAATAGAGTCCGTTATATCGCATCACATAGGGATCGCCTATCCCGTAATCAGGCCATTCCTGCTCAAGCGCCAATGAATTCTGATACGATTCCCCAAGCGTGGAATTCAACATAGGACCTCTTCCTTTCCCGCTAAATGAAATTGTAATCACTATGGCTAATAGGGATATAACTAGACCAATAACTATCCGTTTTGACCGTATCCTACGTTTGGTCATTTTAATCCACTAATGCTTAAGGATTCTATAAAGTACCGCTGGCAGAGAAAAAACACCAAGACAACTGGCACTAAGGCGATCAATGAAGCAGCCATCATGTTGGGATAGTTGGCTTGCGAGATATAGTTTGATTGCAAACTCGCAATAATAACTTGAATCGTTTGTTTTTCAGTCGAATGCAAATAGATCACCGGTCCAAGAAAATCGTTCCATATCCCCATGAATCCAAGTGCAGCCTGCGCGGCAATGGCCGGCTTAACGATGGGAAGCGCCACAGTAGTAAACGTTCGGAAATAGCTCGCACCGTCTATTTTGGATGCATCAATTAAATCCGAAGGAATGCTCCCTTGCATAAATTGCTTGAAGAAAAAGATCGTGACGATATTTCCGAATAAGCCAGGTACAATGAGAGGAAGCAGCGTATCCACCCAGTTCAAGTAAGAAAAACCGATAAATTGAGGAATCATCACCACGGAGTAGGGAATCATCATCGTGCCTAGCAAACAAAGAAAAATAGTCTCTTTAAACGGAAAATTAAATTTGGAAAACGAATAAGCAGCCATCGCGGAAACAAACAATCCCACGCTCAAAACACAAATCACAATAATAAGACTATTCATAAAGCCGGTTAACAACGGGGCTTTATTCCAAACCTCCACAAAGTTATTCCATGTAAATGGGGCCGGTATCCATGTCGGCGGGAGATCAAAAACATGCTCTTGCGTTTTAAATGCTGTCGAGACCGTCCATGCAAATGGAGCCAGCATAACAAAAGAACCGAGAAGTAAAATAGCGTAGGCCATTACATTCGTAGACCGCTCATTTCTATTCATCGCGCAACCTTCCTTTCTCTAGTCGTTATATACCCAACGTTTGGATAATTTAAATTGAATGAGTGTGATGATGAAGATTAAGATACCTAATACCCATGCGACCGCACTCGCGTAACCCATGTTGAAATACTTAAAAGCTTCATTAAAGATATAGAAGACGATGGTTGCCCCGCTGTATTCCGGTCCACCATCTGTTGCCATAATGTACATTTGGCTAAACGATTGGAATGTACCGATAATCCCCATGACAATTACAAAGAAATGAATCGGTGAGAGTAAAGGAAATGTAATATAACGAAATAGACTCCAACGGTTCGCACCATCAACGGTTGCCGCCTCATAATAATCGGAAGCAATGGCCTGAAGCCCCGCCAAATATAAAACCATGTTTCTGCCTATGCCCCCCCATAAGCCCATAAGTATGAAGGAAGGCTTTACCCAATGAGGATCACCTAGCCAGTTAGGTCCCTGGACGCCAAATAAACTATAAATCCAATCATTAATCAATCCATAATCATTATTCAAAATCCATTGCCATAGCAAAGCAACAGCAATGATTGGGGAAATGACAGGAATATAGTAAATCGTTCTCAGGAAAGAAACCCCTTTAAGTTTGCGATTCATCAGAATAGCAATAAAAAGAGAAAAGGCCATTCCTATTGGTATTTCAATAAGTAAATATAAGGTGTTGTACAACGATTTATAAAACTTCTCATCCACTATCATTTCTTTATAATTTCCAATGCCATTCCATTTCGCAGGACTGACCATGTCCCAATCCATAAAACTTAACACAAACGATGATACGAGGGGCGCGAGCCCGAAGATCATAAATCCGAGAACCGGAATAGCAACAAATAAGTACGACCATACGATTTCACGCCGTCTAAAACCTGGTATTTTTCTTGCCGTTATCATACTCATCCCACCTGTTTTTAGGACGAAGGACGAAACTGGAAGCCATCGGCTTCTATTTTCGTCCTTCCATATCCTTATTTATTATTTCTTGTTTCCTTTATCGTAGAGCTCTTGAAGCTTAGGTTTCATTTCTTTAGCCCATTCCTCAGCTGTTTGTTTCCCTTCCCATACGCGGCTTACTTCTTGGTTAAAGGTGTCGAGCCATTTCGTATCTACGGATCCTGCAGCAATCGGCGAATGACCGTAATCTTCAATGATGTCTAGGAATACTTGGCGATTTGCCGGAGCCTTATCCATTTTCATGAACTCACCTTTCGCCATATCGACCAGGTTCGGAACCGCTTGACCCAACTGGTAGTTTTCTTTCTGTGAGTCACGATCTAGACTTAAATAAGCAGCCAAGTTAAATGCATCTTCAGGAAATTTGGTTTTGCTGGAAATTACGAAACCTGCTGAGCCTAACCAAGTTGCCGTTTTACCTGTTTTCGGACTTGCAGGCCACGCCGCAATGTCCCATCCGAAAGGCAGCTTCCAGAAACCAGGCTGATCCCACGGTCCCATTGGGAACATACCTATCTTGCCTGCAACAAAGCGGGCATAACCACCTTGCGCTTTCTCATCGGTTGGCGAAGGACTAACTTTATATTTCAATTTTAAATCAGCTACGAATTGTAAGGCTTCTATGAAAGCAGGCTCATCAATTTTGATGGTTCCTGTATTGTAATCAATGTAGTCTCCACCATTAGCCCATACAGCTGACTCTAATGAGTAGCCCGCTACTCCAAAAACATCGGTTTTTCCATTAGCGCCTTGTGTTGTGATTTTTTTGGCAGCTTCAATCATATCATTCCAAGTCCATTCGCCAGCTTTTGCGCTTGGATATTTTACCCCCGCTTTATCAAACAGATCTTTGTTATAAGCGAATGCCCATGGGCCGACATCTTTAGGTAAACCGTACAGACTTCCTTTCCCTAAAACTTTACCATCGAAGCGATAACGGTCTAACCCTTTTTTCCAAACATTACTCTCTTCAAAAGATTTTGATGACTTGATGAGATCATCCATTTTTAGTAGAGTTCCGCTACCGGCAAGCTTTTGAAACAGAGGCTCACCTGCATAGAAAACATCCGGCGCTTTACCTGAAGCAACTAGTGTTTCCAACTTTTGGGCATATTCAGCAGGAGGTACTATGGTATATTTCACTTTCTTTGTAGGATACTTCTGCATATAGGAATCAGTTAGCTTTTGAAATACCGCTTTTTCCGTATCGCCGCCCCAACCCATAAAGGAAATCTCGGAATTCTCTGCTGGTTTGGCTGTTGCAGCTGCAGGTGTTGCCTGGGCAGAAGGTTGCGTGGTGGATTTGTCTGTCGATTCCGTTGTGCTTTTTGAGCATCCCGTTACAACCATAGCAAAACTTAGCATTAGAGGCACTGAAAGCTTAGCCATTTTACTTTTCAATACGTTCATTTAAACTCCCCCAAATCAGATTTTGGTTTAATAAGGCATAAAATTAATAAGCAAGAATTATGAATTGTGAAGCGGTTACACAACAATATTTCCTTCCTTCCCTTATTTTCAAAAAAACATTTAATTCGTTTTATTACAAATAAAATGTTTATATTCATACAATACTTAATTTTTACGTAATTGTCAACGCTTTCATTCAATTATTATGTTTGTTTTAACGAAATATACTGATAAAGCCCAACCGTTACATATAATACGTAACAGTTGGGCTTTATGGTATTTCCTATTCTATATTTTTATACATATTGAATTTTCATCACAATTGCTTGGGCATAATCGCCGAAGCCGCGACCAAATAAGTTGATTCCTCCATGGTGCAAAGCATCAGGTTTAACCCCAATTTTGAATCCAATGAAAGGATATTTCTCAAGATGAAGATCCGCAATCGAGACAGAGGACGTTTTCTCATTATCGACGGAACTCCGCTTTTCATCCACCCTCCATGTTTTCAGAATACCGTATTGCGTACTGCTGTCATTCCACCACAAAGGATTAAGCTTGCCTCTATGGTCGCCGAAATCGCCTGGTGATGTCCAGGTTCCTATCTCTATACCATTGACCCATACTGTAATGTCTGAAGGCCACTCATTGTTATAGTTAGGCGCTTCAGAACAAATTTCCAACGAAAACTCGATGGATGTAATCGTTGCATGCTGTGGAATCACTTTAGGAAAACGGTATTCAATCCATCCCTGCCGCAACCATATGATTTCAGCTGTTTTACTCTCTGGGTGATAAAAGCTAACCGGATCATCCTCCGGAATCACCATGCCGTTTAGATTGGCCATACCACAAGTCGGAGATACTTCGAAGTTTATAAAATGACCGATAGGCATCTCGATCTCATACAAATTGTTAGGATTTTTATACATGGCAATTGGATTCAAACACATGTGCACGTCATCAAAGTTACGGCTGCAAACCTTCATTGCCCCTCGAGATGCAGGCTGTAATTCCGTTAAGATAAGCCCTGATTCCTCCAATACCTTGACATTAATCGCAGTAGTCGAAACTGGAATTTTAAGCATCTCGGCAATTTCAATGATATTCAGATTATGATGTTGTAAGAGGAGTTTGATTATATTAATTCTGGTGTGAGAAGAAAGTGCATGAGCAACAGCGACTAATTGATTTGGTTCATTAATTGATAATTCCAACATACATAATCCCCCATTACCAAACTAAATTCTCGAACTTGTAAACGTTTATTACAATATATTATCGAATAATCCCATCTCTTGTCCACTTATTATATAAGAAATTATTTTTTAAGTAATAAAACACTCTTTATGTATTAAACTCACCCCGCATCCATCAATGCTATTGAAGTAAAATTAAAAAGCCCTACGATTTCTCGTAAGGCCAGTTTTATGGAGCGCAGATACACTATTGCGAAAACGCGCCCTTATTCATGTTTCGTTCCATTTATGCTCCCGGTTTATTAAGTAGACAACCGAATCAAGCCTTGTTTCCCCCATTGCTATGGATTGAACGGAAGGCAGCGCTTGACGAGCAAGATTGGTAAGAACTTGACCAGGAAGCATTTCGACAAACAAACGAACACCAAGCTCACTCAAAAGAGTTGTAGCTTGGTGCCATTGGACCGGATTCGCCACACCGCAAGCAAGATCATTGCGAATCGCATCCGCTGATCGTAATAATCGTGCGTTCGTATTCGCTACATACGGAAAACAGGGCTCTTTGAAAATCACTTTCTTCATTGCCAGCTCCAAATCATGTGAAACCTGACTGAGGAGTTTACAGTGGGACGGAACTGAGACTTGGAGAAGCTCAGCTTTTCGTGCTCCGTTCCTTCGAGCCTCCACAAACAGGTTTTGGATATGCTCCAGCTTACCAGCTATCGTGATTTGATGAGGGCCGTTGAKGTTAGCAATGAATACCTCTTKACCGCACTTGAAGGCTTTTTCAACCATGGAACGCAATTTCTGCTCTGCGATGCCTACAATGACCCCCATTCCGTAACCGAAACGAAACGAATTCTCCATCCATTCGGCACGCAATTTCACTAGCTCACATGCATCTCTAAATGACAGGACTTCCGAAGTCACTGCTGCTGCGAAGGTTCCAACCGAATGCCCTGCTACGAAGTCTGGCTTTGCACCTTCCTGTATGAGCGCACGACCACTGGCAACTCCTGAGTAGAGAAGTGCCAACTGTACGGAAACCGTAGAGGATAGTGCTTCAGAAGTATCTATTGCAAGCGCATCTTTGTCCATGAACGAAGTCGCTTCATCGAGGGTTGTCTCGATCACAGGATGAGAAGGCAATTGATGCAGCATACCTGGAAATTGCGATCCTTGACCTGAAAACAAAAAAGCCACGCTCATCTTCTTTGACCTCCTTATACGTTGACCCAAGGATCCTTGACCAAACGAGGTCCTAAGTCCGCTCTCAAAAGCATGGAACCACTTCCTCTCGCATATTCCATTAATGAAACAGCTCCTAATGGCGTTTCAAGCTGAACATCGATTCGGACAGGAAATGACTTATGAAACTTGATTAATTCCTGGGCAACACTTTGCCCCAAACGTTGCGGAGTACGAATAACCACATCCAGATCACTTCCTGCGTGTGCTGTAGGTACCCCGCTGGCCAGTTCAAATCCGATACTGCCAGTTGGTCCCCACGATAAGCTATAAGCGGAATAAATCTCAATCAATTTATCAAGGAAATTAAAGGCTTCAATCTGTGAGCGCCGCGGACTTCTTTTCCATAACCGCTGCTCAATCAAGTCCTCTGGCTCAACCTTCTCTATGATGGCATCCATCGGCAAAAAAGCGGAAAACCGCTGACAGCGTGAATTCCCGCGAATACCAACAGGTATCCTGCCATATTTGGCAGGATCGCGGCGAACTACAACCCAGTTCGCATGATCTATGGAACCACCAACCCAATCCGGAATCGGGGTATCGACGATTAGGGAGCCTACCGATGGGATCCTCAGCAAATCATGTACCCTTATATCCATTGTTCCGCCAGCTTGAGACGAACTGCAATAGAAGCGGCTCGATTTATTTTCGCCTCTCCGGAAAGAAGGCGGCTGCTCAGGTCCGGTGAAGATTTACGCGAAGCCGAGATGGCATCCATCAGAAGATGCAGTTTGACTTTCACAATATCCGTTGAAGTTGGCTGGTCAGCATTAATGCCGCCTGTCAAACTGTGTAATGCTCCCAAGGTCGCAAAAGATTCGATGTCGTATGCCGCAGCTGGGATCTTTTGCGCCGTTGCCTCTAACTCTTCTATACTCCGTCGAGTCACTCTTGCAGCCGACTTCTTGGACATGACCTGCACCGAAACTCCCGGATCATTCAGCGCAACTAATCGGTTGGCTTGCAGTCCATGGGCCAGAAATGCACCGGATATCGCATTCCCAACCATAAAAGCAATCACTGTGTGCCCTGCGAGTCGTGCACTCGCATAAGCATCCGCCGCTGCTGCACAAGCTAAATAAATCCCAAGCATTTCCTCGCGATACCCGTATGCTTGACTCGGAACGTCGACGATCGCTACAATCGCCCTGCGCTGTCCATCCTTATCTTCTTCCATGGCCTGCCGAACATAGTGTGCAATCGTCCATCCTTCATCCAGACCGACTTCCCCGCTGCGGGCGCGATGGAAACGGTTGTTCCTATTCGGAACAACCGCGATGTATCGTACCCGCTCGTCTCCAATGATCGAGTCTGCGCACAGTACAGTAGGAGCTCCGTTTTGCAGCGGTTCCTGATTTCCCGTCAAGGCTTGAAACCAAGTTCTTCCCCTGCTAATTAATGTTTCTGGATTCGATTGCTGCCAAAGCGCTTTTAATGTTTGAATGTCACTATTGTCGGTATGGAGAGGGGATCTACTCCACAATGTCCGAAGCGATTTTGGTTGAATGGTTTGCTCGGTATCGATCAAGGCAAGTCTTGCAAGAAACGATTCTACTTGTGCACTTCGGAGATTATCACTTCGGAGATTGTCATGGATACCGCTCCGATAGACGCTGCGTATCGACAGAAAGATGTCCTCAACATCATCCTCAATAAGGAAATCCGCCATTCCTGTTTCATAGCGCTGCTCACCGCCGACGGTTTGCCAAATCAAAGATCTGTCTCTCGAATCCCACTCTAAGATCCCGGCTTCTTGTTCGATCACTTCTGGGCCATTCAATTGAAGTCGACCTTGCCGAGTCATCATAACCGTACTGCAGAGGCCTGCCGTAATGGACATACCGCCGAAGCAACCGATCATTCCAGCGATCACACAGACAACTGGCTGGTAACGACGCAAAGCTACGATAGCCGTGTGCATTTCCGCGATTGCAAGGAGACCGTAGTTCCCTTCTTGCAGCCTGACTCCTCCTGTTTCGAGCAGTAATACGGCACGAGTGGGTATTCCATTCCGATTATCTTGAATAGCCAGTTCCAATGCTCCTGCGATTTTGGCACCCGATACTTCACCAATGCCTCCCCCCAGAAAAGCACCCTCGATGGAGACAACAACGGCGGAATCCCCCTCTATCGTCCCTCTTCCTATGATAACGCCATCATCGCTCTGCGGAACGATGCCTAGAGCCTCCAGATGGGGGGATTCCATCTTTTCGAATGGACCTAGAAGTTCCCTGAATGTTCCTTGATCGATAACGGATTGGGCACGTTCTCTCGCATTCAGCTCGATAAAACTGTTTCTTTCCCTAATAGGAATCGTCATAACTCCAACACCTCAATGGCTTGGGCTAATCGCAAGGAAACAACTCCGGGTGTGGCTCCAAAATCGTTAATTTCAATACGAGCAGCCACATGATGTTTCAGAAAGAATCGGTCCATAATGGCTTTCCACGTATCCTCAAATCCATCAGACTGCGTGCGGATATGAACCTGTGCGGTCTGTTCTGTTAGAGGTTCGATTAATATTTCCAAATCACCCGAGCCGGCTACACCTACATGGGCACGTCGGGAAATAGACTTATTCGCATCATAGTGAAGTGTAAGCTTTTCCATAGTAAACGCCTCCCCCCGTTTCCTTGTGATGTAACGATATGTTCGACAAACGATCCACAAACAGCGTTGCTGCCAGTAAATCCGCACTTCCCCCAGGTGATACATGTCTCGTTACGAGGTCTTGGTCCAATCGCTGCAACGCCTCCCATCCGGTGACGGAAGATACCCCACCGAAATCAAGAACTTTTTGAGCGGCCTGCTGTACAACTAGTAACGTTTCCATGCCACCACGATGAATCAAACAGGTATCATCTAGGTTGGCCATGATGGCAAGCAATGCGTTTAACCGTGCATGTTTTTCAGATATCTTGCGCCTGCGAGAGTCTCGCAGCACGGGGAGTCCGACCTTCACTACGTGCGGAAAGCCATCCATTGCTTCTCCACGAGCACCTTTAACTCCATGGGTTTGCATAGCCTTTGTGCCGTTGGAGGTTGGTACTAATGCGTGGCGATCAGGAAATCGAGCTAACGTCCCCGCAGCTTCTGCGATTTGCTCCGGAGCATCTCCATTTCCGCAAATGGCAGCCCCCGCGATAAGTAAACCTAATGCCCAAATGGCGCCGCGGTGCGTATTAATGCCTCCAGTAGTATGCAGCATGTTCTGTTCCCCGTCACGTCCAATGCATGCAAGGGTCTCCCGCAGCTCTTGATTCGGCTCTCCGCCATAAGCCGCATAACCCATTGCCTCAAAGCTATCGTACAAGGACCTAGCCGAAGCAATCATAAGTGCGCCGTTCATATCCTTATGGCTGCCGGAGGACTGTAAATCCACCAATCCGGGCTTAGGAGTCAACTCCACTTCGTCAATTAGCGCTGCCACTGCCAGGTCTCCCAAGCATTGACCGCATTGTTCGGCATTCCTCCATATCATGGCTTCACCTACCAACTGCGAAATTTACCGGGAGGTTTATAAAGTCCATCTGACCATTCCACAAGTTCTTCAACACTTTTGGCCGCAAGCAAGGAGCGCTTGGCGTCTGTCCGGCGAATTCCCAAATCTTCCGGAAAGGCGATCAAACCATCTTTCCTTAATTGTTCGTTAAGGGAAAGGTTATGATTAAGGCCTAGAGGTGTAACACCAGCGATGGCAGCCAAGGCTAGCTTGCGTTCTTCCAGATTTTGCGCCTTGTATAAATAGGCGATCCCTTCCTCCGTAATCACGTGAGTCACGTCATCGCCATAAATCATAACCGGAGCTATCGGCAAATTGGCATCCTGCCCAACTGCGACGGCATCCAAGGACTCGACAAATGTCGGCTGGTCTCCTTTTTGAAATGTTTCAAACATTTGGACAACCAGTTTTTTCCCACGAACGATCGTCCCCTCATTAGAAACCATATCCAGCCAGGCTGGGGACGAATGCCTGCGCCCATGAGGATCACTGCCCATATTCGGTGCTCCGCCGAATCCCGCTAGTCTGCCTGATGTAACTGTCGACGAGTTGCCTTCCTCATCCATCTGGAGCGTTGACCCGATAAACAGATCGACACCGTACATCCCAGCCATTTGACAATAAGCGCGATTCGAACGGAGACTTCCGTCTTTTCCTGTGAAGAAGATATCCGGTCTTGCCGCAATGTACGCTTCCATTCCCACCTCTCCACCAAAACAGTGAATACTCTCCACCCAACCGCTCTCAATAGCTGGGATAAGTGTTGGATGCGGATTCAGCGCCCAATGCTTGCAAATTTTTCCGCGAAGGCCAAGACTTGCACCATAAGTAGGCAGCAATAACTCAATAGCTGCAGTATTAAATCCGATCCCATGATTTAACGACATCACTTCATGCCGCTCATAAACGCCTCGAATGGCCATCATAGCCATAAGAATCTGCATCTCCGTAATTTGTCGCGGATCTCGCGTAAACAAAGCTTCAAGCTGATAAGGCTTATCCGCTACAACGATGACATCTACCCAAGACGCTGGAATGTCCACTCGGG
Organism: Paenibacillus sp. 2RAB27; assembly: GCF_052115445.1. NCBI lineage: Bacteria > Bacillati > Bacillota > Bacilli > Caryophanales > Paenibacillaceae > Paenibacillus > Paenibacillus sp. 2RAB27. Next base: position 244,198 of record NZ_JBFRGR010000009.1, on the reverse strand, counting down.
GTAACTCATCTACGATTTCGTTCACCTGTACAATGACGATCCCATTGGAAAAAGCTGTCGCCTCAACAAGTGTCGGTGTCTCCTCCGTATTCGGTCCCGTAAATAGATTACCAGCAAGATCCGCTTTATCTGCAGCAACCAAGGCGATGTTAGGAATTAAATCAATAAACATCCGGGCATACAATTCGAGATAGGTATGTATGGCACCCACTTCAATCAGACCGTCTTCGATCATTTGTGCAATTCGTAAGCTTTGAGGTCCTGCATAGGCAAAATCCAACTTACGAGCTATCCCTTTTTCGAAAATGTCAAGATGTTCAGGTCGCGAGATGCTGCTGATAAGCATATGCAGGTTGTTGACTTTAAGGGTATCCAGTTTAGAGAGTGCTGCAGAAAGGAAAGTCGCTTGCTTTTGATTGTTACCTTCAAGAGCTACCTTATCACCCGGGAACATCAATGCCTCCATGGCATCCACGATACGATCCGTCGGAAGGATGGCACCTCGTAACCACGATTTCACCAAGCTCATTCGGCGATTTTTTTCATCTCGCCTCTTCGTCCATTTGCGCACTTCTTGTAATTGTTCCACCACATTCATAACCTCCATAGCCTATTACAGTACGAAAACCTGCGAAGGAACGTCTTTTATAGGCTGACTAGAAATAATCTGGCACTCTTCATCAAAAATCATGGTCTTACGCTCCATAAGATCAAACTTACACCAATGCACATCGTCCACTTCCGGATTTGCGAAGTTCATGAATGAAACCCATGCTTGGTGCATGCGGTCAACTAACCCCTCGATCTCTTGCGGTCTCGTCGGGAGTTTCCAGATCAATGACATTTCCGCCCCATGGGCAGCACCCATCGGTCCCTTGCTGCAATCAAATCGGTACAGCCAAACAGGAACATCGTTCACTGCAAGAGCCTCTGCAAGTTGAACAACTGCGTATCCATATAGATAGTTAGTTAATGTTTCAATTGCAGCTTGTTCCCTCGTCGCTTGAGTGCTGGAAACTTCATACGCTTGTAGAACCCCCACACTATTTCTCCCAAATAAAGCTTGAATTTTAGATTTCTCAAAAATGCTTAAACCTTCCAATTGAACCTGAACTAAAGCCTCTTCCCTATTGGAACCGATTAAAATAGGTACTAAATTCGCTTCACCCATTTGAATCGATTCTAACGGAGGTCGTACAATCGTTTTGCCGTCAATCACAGGGCCAAACTTATGAAGTCCAGTCATTCCTCCAGAGAAAATCGATTGTGCCTCTAACAGCTGGGAAACCGGCAGCTCCAAGAGAATATCCCCTTGTTCTTTGGAGATATTCAAAGCTTTAAGAAATTGACCGGTAATTTCAGAAGCCGTATTAAAATCTCGTATCGATTGAACGCCTCCGCTCTGAATAATGGCCCTTTGGAATAATCCCTTTGCATCTAGAACGCAGAGTAGCGAGGAAGCCAATTTCGCTCCAGCTGAGTGCCCCATAACAGTAACTCGAGTAGGATCTCCCCCAAAGCTCGAAATATGTTGTTGAACCCAGCGTAAGGCTGCGACGATATCTAACAATCCGCAATTACCAGAACCTCTGTATGCCTCACCCAATATATCACCTAATTCCAAAAAACCTAACGCACCCATTCTATAATTGATCGTTACACTAACGATTCCACTCTCAGCGAATACCGAACTGTCATGTAGTGATCCTGCCCCCATAACAAAGGCTCCGCCATGAATCCAAACAACAACAGGACGCTTTCGATCATCACAGGCAGGTGTCCATATATTCAAATACAAGCAATCTTCTGACTGCTCTTCCATGATTGGGAACACAGGCTGTCTAACTTGTGGAGCTATTTTGCCAAACTTTGACGCATCCAAAATACCTTCCCATGGTTTTACCGGTTCAGGAGGCTTAAATCTTAGTTCCTTGACAGGCGGGCATGCATACGGAATGCCTTTGAATATATGCAATCCATTCTCTTGAATACCTTCAAGTTGTCCATCACTAATTGAAACTACCAATTGGACACGTCCCTTCTTCAACGTAGACATACACTTCCTTGCTGTTTCATTTTATTACCGAATCATATATAGTGTAAAATATATAAATATATATATCTTATATAACTTAATGAATATATACAGGAGGACTATGGAGTTATCTCAGCTAAAATATTTTAGACATACAGCGCGAACAGAGAATATCACCAGATCAGCTGCTGAACTGCATATTTCACAACCGGCTCTAAGTAAAATGATCGTTACCTTGGAAAAAGACCTAGGTGTAAAGCTGTTTAACCGGGAAGGAAAACACATCAAGTTAAACCACCATGGGGCTGTTTTTTTGAAATACGTGGAAATTGCTCTGGGAGCTTTGGAGGATGGACGGAAAGAACTGGATGATGTCAGTGGACGAATGGATGGGACACTGAACATAATTTTTGACGTAGCCTCCCAATTGATGCCTGATTTGTTGAAAGAGTTTCGTGACCGCCATCCTGAGGTGACTTTTCATCTCTTGCAGCATGCCAGAAATCCTACGCAAACGAAATTCGATTTTTGTATCACTTCATCACTAGTTGGACCAAGCGGAACCGAAAAAATTGCATTGCTCAAGGAAGAAATTTTTCTCGCAGTACCTGAGACACATCCTCTTGCTTCCAAAAAAAGTGTCCATCTCTCCAGTTTTGCGGAAGATGGATTTATCACTTTGAAACAAGGAAGCAGTTTGCGTGAGACAACGGATGCCTTGTGTGCACTAGCCGGATTCAAGCCAAGCATTATATTTGAAAGCGACGATCCTGCAACGGTGCGCGGATTGATTCGGGCAGGTCAAGGAATAGCGTTCGTTCCTGCCATCACTTGGAAAGGCGCAACTGACTCCTCCGTTGTTTTGCTTCATGTTAAACATCCTGAATGCACGCGTATAATCGAGCTGCACTGGATGAAGGATAGCTATCTTTCCATTGCAGCCCAAGCATTTCATCAATTCACGATAGATTATTTCTCAAGATTACCTCATTCTCCCTAAAAGTTGTGGATCAAGAATAAAAAATGGATGCCGCTTTACCGAATATTTTATTGAGCTATTCAACAGCAAATAGGACAGACGAGTTTTTTCGTCTGTCCTTTACTTATTATATCCTTGGCCTCTTACACTAGGAGCGAATCTTCGGTTCCCTTGGACCGTTCTGAAGGAAGAATGAGATCTAGTTCTTGTCAAAATTGGTCAATTGTACGGTTTAAGGTAGAAGTGTACCTATCCACGCTCAGAATTTATCTTATATAATCGGTCGTGTGCAAGTGCGGTAACGCTTACATAAAGATGTCAGTTCAACGACAAAGGAGACAAGTGAGGATGAAAAGCAGATTGCAACGCCGAAGAAAGCTCTGGCTGGGTTTGCTGCTCTCTATCGTTGTCATTGCTCAGATTGGCTACGTCCCGTCTGGCGGAGGCACGGTCAAAGCAGCCGACAATAGCTTAGCGCAGAAGCCGTATATGGGCTGGAGCAGTTACAGTATGCAGGTCTACGACGGTCCATCCGGCAATTGGATTTCCGAAGCAAAGATCAAGAAGATGTCTGACGTCATGCACGAGAAACTGCAGGCCCATGGACAACTATATTAATATCGATGCGGGCTGGAACGGCAGCATGGATGAGTACGGCAGACCGGTGCCAAGCACGACGCTTTATCCGGGAGGTTTCCAGAATCTCGTCGATTACATCCATGGAAACGGGCAGAAAGTCGGCCTGTATCTCATCCCCGGTGTCTCGCCTGACGCGGTAACCCAGAACTTGCCTATTTATAACGCACCTGGTTGTACGATCGGTGACATTGTTGTAAAGCCTCACAAGTTCGCTGATTACTGGAACATCGGCTACAAAATTGATTTCAGCAATCGGTGCGCCCAAAAATATATTGATTCCGTTGCGGATGAGATCGCCTCCTGGGGTGTGGATTTTGTCAAATTCGATAGTGTAATGCCTGGTTCCGGACACAACGATGTTAGTATCGATGCACGCGATGACGTCAAAGCCTGGTCAACGGCTCTTAGTAGACACAACATTTGGTTTGAGCTGTCCTGGGCGCTTGACCACAACTACGTGGATTATTGGAAAAAATACGCTAACGGCTGGCGGGTCGATTGGGATGTGGAATCCTACGACCGCGAGGTTGGCATGACGCAATGGGCTAATATTGCGCGTTTGTTCCCCGACGCTGCGCTCTGGTGGCGCGATGCCGGACCGGGAGGCTGGAATGACTTCGATTCCCTGAATGTCGGCAACGGGTCTACCTCCGGTTTGACCAAAGATGAAAGACAAACGGCGGCAACGTTGTGGGCAGCTTCATCCGCTCAGTTCTATACAGGCGATGACCTGTCCAACCTCGACGCCTATGGTCTTGACTTACTTACGAACGACGAAGTCATCGCTGTCAATCAAGCCGGACGACCCGTACACCCGGTATCTACCTCGACCAACCAACAAGTGTGGTATGCCAATAACGGTGATGGTACTTATACGGTAGCTCTTTTCAATCTTGGAAACAAAGCAGCGCCTATTACCGTTAACTGGAGCGACATCGGTCTGAGTGGCTCTGCCTCCGTTCGCGACTTATGGAGCCATACCGAACTCGGCACTTATGCTTCTGGTTATGGTCCGATTTCCTTGGAGCCGCATGCCTCGCGTTTATTCAAAGTAACGGCGTTGGGAGGTAAATCCCTCGTCAATGACGATGACACTGGCTTGAAATACACAGGCACATGGACGCGCAACGGCGGTAAAGAACTGGCTCGCGACGCCCAAGACTTGTCCATTGCCGTAACGGACTCCTCTCCCGCTCCTGCTGTTCAGAGCGAATATGTTTCGGCGCAAGCAAATGCTAGTGACGCTACGGTCTCTCATGCCGTCTATATTAACGACACGGATCCGTTGATCCAATATTCGAACAAGTGGGGACATAACAGCGGAAGACCTTTTGGTGATTACCAAGGTGACGTTCATTATGGAGAATCCGACAGCGGTACAGATCCGGAGTTCAACTTCTCCTTTACGGGTACCGGCATTGAAGTATTCTCTGAACAAGGAACATCCAATGGACGGATGGACGTTTACATCGATGGGCAACTGAAAGGCACTGTGGACGCAGAAGGTACACAGCAGTCGGGGCAATATTCCGTCTATCGTATCGCTGATCTTCCGCAGGGTGCGCACACGTTGAGAGTGGTAAGAAACGGTAGCGGTCAATATTACCTCATTCTGGACGCTTTGAAGGTGACAACCGAAACGCTCTTAGGCCAAGCTTCCGCGAACAATTTTAACAAAGATCAACCTGCTGATATCACCACGACTCTTATCTTTGGCGATAGCTCGCTGATTGGCATCAAGAATGGCTCAGCTTCGCTGCAGCCAAATACAGATTACACGATAAATAGTGGCAATCTTGTAACGATTAGAAAAGAATACCTGCTCCAACAGCCTTCGGGGAGCCCGATCCAACTAGACTTCACTTTTGCCGGCGGGGACTCGCAATCGCAATCCATCGCCGTTACGGGAACGTCGCTTAATCCTTCAACCGCCGTCTTTGACAAGAAAACATCCGCACAAGCGGACGTCTCTGCCACGCTAACACTTGGCGGCAGCAACACTCTGATAGGCATTATGAACGGCACAGCCGCCTTAACGCCTGGACAGGACTACACATTTACAGACGGCGTAGTGAAAATTTTGAAGTCCTATTTGATCCAACAGCCTGTTGGACTGACCAATTTAACCTTTACGTTCAGTTCGGGAAATCCGCAAACTCTAGCCATAACCGTCAGCAACTCGGCATCCCCCGGAAGGTTCACCTACATCAACGACGACAACCCGGATATTCACTTCACTGGGGCTTGGAACCGCAGTACAAACCGTCCTTTTAACGATTACGGCAAAGATGTTCATTATGTAGAGCAAAATAACGACTATTTCACCTATACGTTTAATGGCACTGGCATTACCTATATAACCGAAGTTGATCAGGGTCAAGGCGATGTAGACATCTTTATAGATGGTCAATTACACGGAACTGCTCATACATACGGAGCGAATTCGCATAACGATGCTGGGCAAGAAGTCTATACCGTTATGAACTTGACGCCTGGCATTCATACGCTAAAAGCTGTCAAAAAGTCTGGACAGTTCATGCTCCTTGATGCGCTTAAAGTGCAGCAATCCGACTTGATTGACATCTCTGCCGCCGACTTCAACAAAAAAGCAGCTGCAGATGTGAGCGTTAACATCATCGGCAACGCTCAGAGTTTGCGCAGTATTTCCAAAGGCACCACGGCACTCATTAATCCGACTGATTACGAAATTAGCGGCAATCAAGTGACAATTAAAAAAGAATATCTCGCTGTTCAACCTGTCGGTAACTTGAAGCTTTCTTTTGCTTTTCAAGGTGATTATGCGGATGATGTTCATGCAACGACCGTGAACGGAGACTCCTTCCTTTACACATTCACAGGAAGTGGAATTGAGATCCTCTCGCCAACAGGGCCGGAATTGGGTGACATTGACATCTACATTGATGATAAGTTGAAGGATGCCGTTAGTACCTATTCGACCACTCGGAGTGCTGGAAACAGTCTTTACCACATCTCTTCTCTTTCCAAGGGCTCTCACACCCTAAAAGCAGTCAAAAAATCAGGCAGCTACATGCTTGTAGATGCGTTCAAGTTCGATATTGCTACGGTTGACAGCTCACCTTCCTCACCGCAAACTGGCGGCGGCTTAGCAGGTGGCAATACTGACACGAGCGCACTTAACATTGTGCGTACAACACAAGCTGATGGCTCGAGCAAAGAGGCAGTCAAGCTATCGGGAGACAATACGAAAAAGTTAATACAGAAATCGCAGACTTCTGGCGCCAAATCGGCTGTGGTTTCTCTGCCCGATGACAATGATGACGTGGCCGTAACCAATGTTGCAGTAGGTAAAGATTCGCTCGGTCTGCTAAGTGAAAGCGGGCTTGGATTAGACCTCGATACAGCCAATGTCAAAGTCCAAATTTCGAACGACTTGCTGAAAAACTTGAAAGACGACATTTATTTCAACTTTGTTCCTGTAAAATCTTCGGATGCAAGCAAAGATTTAGAAAAGCGCGCCAATACTGCGACAGTCGTGCTGAGCGTTGCCGGAGACGAAAAAGCGGCACTGGTTGGCCGTCCAGTAGACATTGTGACTAACCTGCAAAATCATGAGGTTACTCTCATTCTCCCACTTCCTGGAGACTTAATTGATGCCGATATTCAGCAAATCGGAGTCTACATCGAACACAGCGATGGGACTACGGAGTTTAAAAAAGGTAGCGTCACAACGTTTGAAGGCGGCCGTGGCATTCAATTTACAACGAGTAAATTCAGTACGTATGCGCTTTTGAACGTCGATGGTAAGACATTATCCTTCTCGCACCAACCGTACATCCAAGGCTATGAAAACAACTTGTTCCATCCAGACAACCAGATTACTCGTGCAGAAATGGCTACGATTCTCTCGCGAATTACGACCAATCTGGCATCAGGTAACAGCGGCGAATATGTTGACGTGGCCACAGATGACTGGGCTTACAAAGCCATCGTACAAGTATCACGCCAGGGATTCATGCAAGGTTACGCAGACGGCACATTCAAGCCAGAGCAACCCATCTCCAGAGCTGAAATGGCAGCACTTGCTGCTCGGTTCGCGGTGAGCCCTACTGGAACTGGAGATGGCTTTACCGATACGACTGGTCATTGGGCCGAAAACGCAATTAAAGCTGCACAAGGTGCGGGCTACTTGAAAGGTTACGCAGATGGCACGTTCGGCCCTGCCAAACCGCTAACGCGTGCAGAAGCGGTCACCATAATCAATCGTGTACTCGGTAGAGGACCGCTTTACGGAGTGAAGCACTCGCCTTGGACCGACGTCCCAAACGATCATTGGGCAGTTTATGACATTGAGGAAGCTTCCGTCAGCCATTCGTTTGAGCCCTTAGCAACCGGTGGAGAAAAAACGGTAGAGTAATCCCAACAGCTATGCACACATCAGAAAGAGGCAACCGATTAACTCAATCCGGTTGCCTCTTTCTTATACCCAATAAAGTCACGCCTAGCTTTTGTACCAAATCGGTATGCGCTTTCGGGGAAAGGCAGCGACATTTTCATATTCCAGAACCCGACGGCCCAATGATAGCAACAAATTCACCTTTGCGTAATATCCAGCGAAATGTCATACTTTCATATCGATTTAAAAAGACAGCTTGCATACTCTCCGGCCCCGCAAGCGGGATGACGAGAGTTCTGCAATCTCCTTCTTATTCTTTTACAGCGCCGGCTGTTAGCCCAGCCACCATATACTTTTGGAAAAACAGGAACAGAATTACAATCGGAATCGTCGCTGTCACACAAACCGTCATAATATTCGCCCAGTCATAAGCCACCTCGCCCATGTATCTGATCGAAATGCCGGGGTTCAACGTACGCAAATTATCTTTATTAATAAGAGTTAACGAGTACAACAAATCATCCCACGAAAGAATAAACGTATAAATCCCAACCGAGAAAATCCCCGGCTTCGAAAGCGGAAAAATAATGCGGAACAGAATACCGAACCGGCTGCAGCCATCAATTTTGGCTGCTTCTTCGAGCGAATGCGGGATGTTGTCGAAGAACACCTTGATCATCCAGATTGAGAACGGTAAGGATGCCGTCGTCAGTGCAATGACCAAACCTGCATGCGTGTTCAGCAGACCGTACGATTTGTACATCGCATAAAGCGCAATCAGCAGCGAAACAACCGGAAGCATTTGCGTCGACAGGATGGCGAACATCAGAAAGTTTTTAAATTTAAAATGAAATCTGGAAAAACCGTAACCAGCAAACATGGCTACAAGCAACGTAATCAACGTCGTGCAGCCGCTGACAAACAGGCTGTTGCGGTAATAAATTACGAAGTAATTGTCAGCAAACAATTTGACATAATGCGCAAGGACAGGCTTCTTCGGTATCCATTCCGGCGGAATCTGGAACAGCACGGAATTATCTTTGAAAGAAGTGATAAACATCCAGTACAACGGAAAGATGAGGAAGAGAATGAATAGGAGCAAGCCCACATATTGCCCAAAATTAGGTAGCTTGCTTTTGCTTGACGGAGCCGATCTTAGCATGCTTCTTCTCCTTTCTAGATGCCGGTGTGTCTTCTCCCAAAGCGAAGAGCTTGTTGTAAAGACTATAAATAAGGACCATTATAATGAGCCATAGTGCGCCGATTGCAGCGCCTTTTCCCAAGTTCATCTGTACAAACGCCGCTTTATAACTATAAATGGCCAACGTCGTCGTTTTGTCTAGCGGTCCTCCGCCTGTCATGATCCAGAAGAGCGGGAACATTTTGAAGTTCTCAATAATTGAAATCAGTGTAATCGTCTTGATGTTGTTCTTGAGCAAAGGGAGGGTGATGTTGATCAAAATCTGTCTGCGGTTCGCGCCATCGATACGCGCTGCCTCGTACATGTCTTCGGAGATGCCTTGCATGCCTGCGAGAAGCATCGTACTCATGAATGGCAGTTGGCGCCAGAGCGCCGTCACAATCACCGCTGGCAGCGCGAGATCCATATTCGTTAACCATACCTGCGGCTTGTCGATAATGTGGAGCTGCTGGAGCACGTAGTTAATCAAGCCGTATTGCGGCTGGAACAGCCACATCCAAAGCAGCGCTGAGACAATCGTCGGCACAATCCACGGAATGAGAATGAGCGTACGAAAAAATTTCTTGAAGCGGATCGAGCTGTTTAGAATCAGGGCCAATGCCATACCCAGCACAAACTGGACACTTACGATACAAAAGACATAGGTTAAAGTGACGCGAAGCGCAGTGAAAAATTCACCGTCCTGCAGAATTTCCTTATAATTCGCAAAGTTGTTCCACGGCTGACTTTTCATGCTGAGCAATGAAACTTTAAAGAAGCTCATCGTAATGGACTTTATGATCGGTATGCCAATCGTAAAAAGTAGCATGGCCAGCGCCGGTAAAATCAACGCGAATAAAAAAAGGCGGTCCTTCGCCAGCTCGGAGAATCTTGTTCCTCTCATGTACTATTCACTCCTATCCGCTTCTAACGGGAGAGTTCCCGATGGGACTCTCCTGCCAGATGATTGTTGTTATTTCAGGGATGTTTTCAGCTTCGCATCAAGCTCTTGCGCAGCTTTTTCCGGTGTAGCGGTATCAGTCGACACTTTAAGCAGCGCATCGGCAATGTCGATGTACGCTTGCTCCATACCTGGATGATTCTTAGGTAGTGGTTGAATGTTATTCATTTGCTGCATCAATACTTTGTCAAATTCGCTTTCCGTGAACATCGAGCTGAGCGATTTGCGGGCGGAAATCACGTCGTTCTGCTTATGATAAATCGAGATCGCATCTTTATCCGTCAAATATTTAATAAAGTCGGCAGCAGCTTGCTTATGCTTGGAATCTGYCGAGATGACGAGACCGTGCGCTTCCCCGATCGACACGCTCTTGCCGGTTGCACCTGCCGGAATCGAAGCCGCCCCCCACACTTTGTCAAACTCTGCGCCTTTGCCGCTCAAGTTGCGGAACACCGCTTTCCCGTAGTTCCCGTCGACATACATACCCAATTGGCCGATAGAGAACAGGTTTCGAAGGTCCTTCAGCTTCGCGCCGGACGGGCCAATGCCGTCTTTCACCAAACTTTTATAATAGTTCAGCGTGCTCACCATTTCTGGCGTATTCACATTTACTTTTCCATTTTTATCTAAAATAGATCCGCCAAAGCCGTACAAGTTCCGCATCGCGATCTCGCCGTTAATCGCCAGCTTGTCTGAAGGCTCTCCGAAGCCGTAAATCTTCTGACCGCTGTCTGTTTTCAAATTCGAAATCGCTTTCGCCGCCTTCAGCATTTCATCAACCGTCGCAGGTGCTTTATCCGGCAAGCCCGCCTTCTTGAACAGCTCTTTATTGTAATAGAGAATGTATGGCGTTGGTGCCCAAGGCACACCCATCAGCTTTCCATTATAAGAGAAATCTTCCTTAAAGCTCGGCATTAAATCATCTACATACGATTTGCCCATGAGATCATCCAACGGCGTAATGATATCTGATGCTGCATAAGAACCGAACCAAGCTGGGAACGTTTGAATAATATCCGGTGCGTTGCCCGTTGAGGCCATTACGAACGTTTGCTGTTTAATATCTGCAAAAGGAATGCCGACAAACTCAATTTTGACATTCGAATTTTTCGCCTCGTAATTTTTTACCATTTCTTCTAATGCACCTTTGGTTGCCGCTTCGCTTATACTCCAAGATGCAAACGTTAATTTAATCAGTTCACTGCTTTTTCCTGCACTCGCTGTTGCTTCCGCCTCATTAGTTGTATCCGTGTTCGAGCCGCAAGCAGTAAGTGCGCCGGTCAGCAAGGCTGCCGATAACGTTAGGTACGCTGCTTTTTTCATCTTCATATGGTAGTTCCTCCCTTTTGGTTGAAGCTTCGTTTGTCGTGTGAACTTCACACTTTTATTATCGATGTCCGCATGACGGCCGTATATCTCCAATGCGAGAGAAACACACATAAATCATGACTTTGCGCATCATCAAGTATTGACATCTCTCATAAATTCATGACATTTGGTCTGTAATTTAGTTTAATTTTGACTGCTCAGCTCGCATCTATGGCATAATATGAGTACTTATATTGAAGCAGGTGATCGTTCTGATTTCTATCGTAAAACTTAAAAGGTCGCTCCAAGAATTGCCGAAGCTATTTTGGACGTATTTCATTTCCTACTTGATTGTCATTCTCTTACCGCTTATTGCGCTGAGCTATGCTTCCTACAATTTCACCGTATCCACGCTGGAGAACGAATTGAGTCAGGCGACCATCTACGCGTCCAAACAGAAAAACGCTTCCATCGAGAATACGATAGCAGAAATCCAATCGATCGCTATCCGAATCGGACTGGACGGACGGATCACCAGCTTTCTGAACGATTCGACGAATCCGTTCCTTTTGAATGAGACTCGCGATATTCTAAAGACGGCCGCATCCGCAAACGAAGCCATCCAGTCGATCGACTTTTACGCCAAAGAAGCTAATCTGATTATTGCCTCTGACGGCTATACGCGCACATATACGAACTCAACACAGGATATTTGGATCGATGAGGATCTCGGCGAGAACGATATGGGCTTCTGGTTAAGCTCCCGTCATGGAAACGGCATTGATCTAGATAAAATTGTGACCTATGTCGTAAAGGTGCCCGTACAACGGAATGGATTCCAAGGTCTCTTGGCCGTGCATATTCATGAATCCGTCTTAAGAAGTCTGCTTCAGAAAATGGAAGGCAATCCGCACACCATCACCTATATTATGGACCGTCTGGGCAACGTCATTTCCACCTCAGCTGCAGTTTCACTAAAGCCGGAGCATGTCCAAGCCTTATTTAAGGAGAGCAGCAAGGCTCCTGCCAGTATCGGGTACCGCATCTTGAAACAAGATGGCGATCGAAATCTCATTACATATATAAAAACGCTGCATAACCAGTGGAGCATTGTAACCGAAACGCCCTTACAGTATTTACTCTCCAAACTATCGTATATTCGGACCGTCGCTTGGGCAGCTTTTATTATTTTAGTTGCTCTGGGCCTTATTTTATCCTATTTCATATCTAGAAAAATGATCAGTCCAATTCAATTATTAATTAAAAAGGCGCTTCCTTATAACAAAAGCGGCAATGAAGCAAAGGATACGCTTCGCCCGCAGAAGAATGAGCTGGAAGCGATCTCTCATATTCTTGACCATGTATTCCGTAAAAATGAAGCTTGGGAGCAGCAGTTTCATATGAATTTGCCTGTATTACGCGAACGATTCCTACTTGCCCTTATCAATCATAAATACAGTAGTATTCACGAAATGAACGGAAAATTGGAATTTCTGCATCTTCAATTTCCATATCCGCAGCACGTCGTTTTTCTAATTGAGATCGATGATTACAGCCTGATCGTCGGCAGCTACTCCGTCACAGATCAAAACTTGTATAAATACGCCATGATGAACATTGCAGAAGAGATTGCAACCGGCAGCCATATCGCTTTGGCTGCGGAAGCGGATGAGAACCAGCTCGCGCTGCTGGTCAATATCGGCGGCGACTCCAAGCACATGAAACATGAGCTTGCAGCGCTTGGCGAGCAAATCAAGAATGTGATCTACCAACTGCTGAAAATCTCCGTTACCATTGGAATTGGACGTCCTTATCCACAGCTCTTGGACGCCCATTATTCCTACAAAGAAGCGTGTGAGGTCATTCGCTCAAAGATTATGGTCGGTACCAATACCGTACTAACCTATGAGGATTTGATTAAGGAAGCGGATGACGAGTTCTATTTGCCGCCGCATTTTACCAATCACATGTACAACTTCTTAAAAGCCGGGCAGCTGAACGAGGCGCTTGGCAGCCTTGAAGAATTGTATCAACAGATAAAGGCGCGCACGAAGCTGAGTGAGGAAGTCATTTTCCGGACGTACAATTTGATCGTGGAGGATATTTTACGCAATATGCAGGAATTTAACGTGCAAACCGAAACGATTTTCGGCAAAAACCATAACCTATTTCGCGAGCTTGCCTCCAAAGAGACGATACATGCAATTCATGAATGGATTTGTGGCATGGTGCAAAAAATTTATCACACACTAGAGCAGCAACAGCCCAAAAAGAATACCCACATCGAAACCGTCATCGCCTATATGGATGCGAATTACGATCAAGACCTCTCGGTCGAGATGATTGCCGAGCAGGTGAATTTGAACCATGCCTACGTCAGCCGCATGTTTAAGCAAGAAGTTGGCAAAACCATGCTGGAATATCTAACGCTGAAGCGTCTGGAGGTCAGTAAGGTGTTTCTGAAGGAAACCGAACAAACGATTCTTGAAATCGCGACGAATGTCGGCTATAACAACGTCAACAGCTTCATTCGGTTCTTCAAGCGCTATGAAGGGCTAACCCCGGGAGATTACCGCAAAACGATTCGCTGACATCAAATAAGAGAGCTTCATCACTTCTTCGAAGTGATGAAGCTCTCTTTCTTTTGCGATTCAATTAACTAGCCGCACACCCCGCTTCGCCTGCTCCGCAATCTGCCGATCATGCAATCACAATAATCGTCCGACCCTGCTCGTTCAGCCGCCGGAAAATATCCATGATCTCCGTTCCAGTCTTCGAGTCCAGAGCTCCCGTAGGCTCATCCGCCAAAATAATTGGCGGATCTCCCGCCAACGTCCGAGCGATCGCTACACGTTGCTGTTGCCCACCAGATAGCTCCGACGGAAAATGCTTACGGCGATCCAGCAAATCGACTGCTTCTAGCGCTTGCAAAAACCAGCGGCTCCCGTTGTTTTCTCGATAATCCGCGATAAATCAGTGATAACTCCACAATATTATCGATAATTTTGAATAGCGAGCCTGCACTCGCGAACGCGAAATCCCCAGCTCCTTCGCGAATTCCCGCTGCGTCCGCTCTTCGCCGCCTCGCTGCCGAGCATGTCGATGAGCGTAATCTCATTCCCCTCTTTGTCCGTACCAATAGGATCATGCAAAAATACATCTTTACGTGTTTTCTTCAGCGAGCGCAAATGCATCAGGATCTCATTCTCAATACAAGGCGCAGCAAAAGTCGCCAACTTCGTGCCTTGTTCGGGGAGAAGGATTCGATTGCTTTGATCAGTCCAATCGTCCCGATGGAGATCAAATCTTCCAAATCTTCCCCCGTATTATCGAATTTTTTGAGGATGTGAACACGAAGCAAGGTAAAGTAGGCGAAAATCTCAATACCTTTGGCCGTGACCATAAGTATGGATTTTCGCTTTTTTTAATCAAGATTTTTCATCATTTTTGATAACTCACACTATATTTCTCTTGGTTACGCAGCCGCAGCATGGGCTATAGCGGATATACATGAGAATAGGTCAAGTGAGCTCGCCGCCAAATATTGTTTGCACCCGTTGTTAAGATATCAGCGAAGCAGTAAATTACTATGCGCAGGCTTCATTTCATAGGCATACTCATGATGATCCAAAAGGAGACTTACCGCTGGAGAATCTCCCAGTGACCACATTTCTCCTTTCGGGAACCGTGGATTTCCAGCTGCTGCATGGTTGAAATCCACTATTTGCTGGAACAAATAATTACCGATATCTCCGTAAGGGCGAAACTTCAGAGCCAGTTCTGCCAAGCCATCACGAATCGTTGAGTACACATTACGAGGCACTCCCCAAAGCGGAATAAGGGAAGCCATGACCACGTTAGCCGCATCGATGTCATTACTTAAGTTGAACTCCCTTTCCCCTTCTGGGCATTGCCTGCTGTGCGCCTCGATACAGAGTAATATCCTCACTCATGTTCAGAAAGGAAAGAATCTTCTCGCATTCCTCGTAACTTTCCTCCATCGATGCTTGGATTCGTTCCGTACCAAAATGTGCTGCGATAATCCCTTTAATTAAAAAACGAGGCGTCAACAAGGCATGCACGATTGCGAATTGGTCGTCCACTTCATTTTTGGCATCGGTATTAATGATTACACGAATTTTCTTACTTTCCGGTACCTCATAAGGTAAAAAGTTAGTCACTGTGTCATCTCCATTCCCGCATCTACGAAAGGCTTACTACTTAAAATCTAATTAAACTGCTATAAATACCACCATCACGTTCCCAAGGATGTATCGGTGTGGGTTTTCGGCACGCCTGAACTGACGACCGTACATGTCGCCAAAGAGCAAATAGCTCATTTGGCTGTGGACATATTGATCAAGCCAATCGAATCAGATGATCTGATCACAACCAAAATAACTGTAATACGTTATTCGCGAATCGCTTCATCTATGGTGACACCTCAACACCCGGGAGATCTTATCAGGAAATTTGAACCCCATTAATTCGGCATTGAGTACCGTATATCTCATAAAAAAAGCCCAAAGATTATTTTCTCTCCTTCGGGCCTCTACTCATTTATAACTAGCAACCTTCTCAAAGAAATTCACACCGCCAACCTGCCCACCCTTGAGTACGAGCTCCAGACCGTCAAACTGCGGGTCATTAGAATAAGCAAGACAGAGCGGTCCGCCTGGATCCAGTACAGACAGACATTCTAAAGCATAGATCCCAAGCTCCCTCGTCACATACCCTGAAGTGTCTCCACCTGCAATTAATATTCGTGAAATTCCAAGCTCCCGGACTAGGTCTTTCGTTAGAGAGCCAAGAGCCATGCCCAAAAGACGGCTGCTGTCTGTTGATCTCATTGCCTGTGCTGCTAGCACTTTACGAGTGTATGCTATGCTTTCATCGTTTGGCCCCGTTGCTGAGTAGATAATGACACTTTTCCCACTTGCCAGCCATTGCTGTGCTTCTTGTTTCAAAGCAGCTTTAGCAACCTCTTGAGTTTCAGCTAGTATCAACTCATCCACAGGAGCCCGAATGCCTACAAATCCTGCCCTCAGTGCATGTTGAATCTGCCCTTCAGTGACCGGCGAACAGCTGCCTGAAATGACTAATAGTGGCGATGGCGATGCCTCTGAGACTGCCATCATCTCCAATTTCATTTCGACTAATCCGTCCGCAATTGCATCTGCTTCCTTGCGCCAAACCTCACCAAGCGCATACTCAATACCAGACGATCCAATGACAAATAATCCGTCATTGGATTGTGCTTCCTCCCAAATCATTCTGCCTGCCATTTCTAACCGTTCTTTATCCAAGACGTCAAAAAGAAGCAGATCAGGGCGTTCCTGACGAATAATCGACTCCAACCGCTCACGTACCTCAGTTTCCGAGCCGCCGAGCGCCAAAATATCAAGCAATGAGGTTTTCAGCGTGGTCTGCCTCTCTAGATGCTGGCGAAGATCAGCTTCCGCCATCGGCGTAACCGGGTGTTTGGCCATCGTCGGATGACGATCCAGCCGATGCACGGTGCGTCCCGCTCCGCCAGCTGCAAAATGGTTGCCGAAAACTGTATATCGGCCTAGATAGGGTACTCCCACGAGCAGTGGAATATATCTGCCTCCGAACACCTCTCGCCCGATTTCCGCCGCTTTGCCTATAGAACCCATACTAGCTGAGGAGTCGAAGGTTGAGCATATTTTATAGTGGACAACTGCAGCTCCAGCCGCTTTTAACATCGTAAAGATCGGGCGCAGCTCCTTCTCCACCTCTTCAGGGGTTAACGAGCGTCCCACGCCAGCTACGCCAAAACAGTCAACGTCTTGAAAACGCGACTGCAGCAATTCAGGCTCAGGAGGTTCCAGAAAGAGGACGGTTTGGAGCCCCGCCTGAAATAATGATTCCAACACATCCGTAGAGCCTGTAAAGTCATCACCATAGTAACAGAGCGGTCGCCTAGAGACTTGACGCTCGGCAAGTTCGAGGCCACCTTGTGCAGGGATATCGTCCATCTGTCTTCAACCCTTCCCGTATTTCTCAATTGCCTTAAGCAATGAAGGATGCTGAGCCGCATAAATGTCCAAAGGTATTCCCTGAACCGCTGCCTCCCAGCCAAGCTTCATGCTCTCAAAGCCTGCAGCCGGGCCATCGGTATGAGCCAGCATACCACCTCCGGCCAAATGCATCACGTCAACCGTCCCCGTTGCCGCATAAGTAGCCGGCGCTGTTCCTGCCCATTGCGCCGAAGAAACGACAGGCATCGTGCTGTAGCCCCCGAGCAGCGGCTCCGAACAGGCTGCAATGGAACGAACCACAGAATCGTTGCTTTCGTAAAATTTACTATTTAATCCATTAACATGGAGGTGATCCGCCCCAGCCAACCGGCAAAGCTTCTGATAGGCCGTAAATTCAATACCAAGCAGTGGCGAACGCGTCAACATCCCCCATTGATTGCGATGGCCATGGATGGGAACCTCACTGTATTGGTTCAAATGCGTAAGACCCGATAACCCAATACTAAGGATGCTGACCATCACACAAGTGCCGCCTGCTTTCACAACCAAATCATGATTTCGGTGCAATTCATCGTAATCACCTGTGATGTTAAAGGCATACATCAGCTTCTTGCCGGTTGCATCTGCAGCCCGTTCTACGGCCGCCATGACAGCCTCTACTTTATCCGCCAAAGGAGCATAGGGGGGATTCGCATTTAATTCATCATCTTTGATGAAATCCATCCCTGCTCTCGCCAGCTTTTCCACCAAGGCCGATAATTCCTCCATCGATAAACCTACACTGGGCTTCACAATCGTCCCAAGTATCGGCCTATTATATACCCCTGTCAGCTTTCGAGTTCCTTCTATGCCAAACTTCGGACCAGGATAGCGATCTGCAAATGCATCAGGCAGCTGCAAATCCAGCAATCGGAGTCCAGACAACTCCTGTAGCTCATACAAATTGCCAGCAACAGCAGACATTAAATTTGGAATGGAAGGTCCAAAATTATGCAAGGGAAACGACACCGTCACTCGCCCGCGTCGATACTTGCCGTCATGATTCGGCGGTTTCTTTGCCCCTGGAAGAGATGGCACATCCGTCTCTTCTAGAGGTTCAATGCGCTCTACGATAGCACCATGTCGTTTTTTAAGCGCATCCGTCTCTCCGGGAACAGCCGTGAACGTTCCAGTTGATTGCTCTCCTGCGATAGAAGCGGCAGCTCGTTCCAAGGAATATGCAGTCTCTACCAAATAAATAGCTGTAACACGATCTTGATTCATCCTGTCCGCTCTCCTTCTACTTTCTTTGCTCGTGTTAGGAACCATTCTTCGCGACACTGGCTGCCTCAAGAATGGCCTTCACCTGTTCAACGCCCGATCGCGGCGAAGAAAGCACAGGCTTCCCTGTCGCCTCCGCCAGCGTTTCCTCCATACGTGCCATTGAGCCTTGCGCCAAAACTAACACATCGGCAGTTTCCGCAACCCTCTTCGCCGTTTCCAGCAATAAACGGTCATGCTCTTCAGGCTTGCCGCTGATCAAAGCGTCAAAAGCGCCTTCAGCGAGCCCGCTCACAAGCTGCACCTGTCTTCCTGCTTCATCTGCCTTACGGCTAACTAATCGCAATGTCGGTTCCAATGTAGACGGCAATGTCGCCAATACCCCAATCCGCGAATAGCTAGCTACTGCCTTGTCAGCCATCCACTCATCGATACGTACAATCGGCACACCGATTTGCTCTCGAGCTTCATCCGCAACATCTCCTACAGAGGAACAGGTGTTGAGAATGACATCCGCACCAATCTCTTCTGCATGCCGGTAGTACTGAATTAAATGACGATTCACGACCTCTGGAATGTGCCCTGCACGCACCACATCGCCGATGAGGCTATCATCGATAATATTCACGAGCCGTACCTGAGGAAGCAGCTCTTGAAACACCTTTTTCAATGGATCGGCAAGACCCTGGCCAGTATAAATCGCAACGACGGTTTGCATTGACATCGAAATCCTCCTTAGAGCCTCCCGGATGAGAAGCTAAGTATTTGAATTACCATACGAATTCCTTATTTAGTCGACGATACTCCCCTTCACGCATAGGAGACTGATCAAAAACTTGACGCCCGCTGTACAAAGGCTTCTTCGTGCCTTTTGGCGTAATATTAACAACATCATCACCACGCCATTCCGTCTCGAAGGTTTGCCCCACTGCATTCTCCAGCGTTCTACGGAAACTCAATGGGAAGGTGATCGTAATTTTCTCACCTGCTACTGCGGAGCCAAGCAAGAGAAAATGCTTGTTGACCCAGCTGCTCGCTTCACTTCCTTTGCCTTCGATCACTTCACCACTACGTTCGCGTACATACTTGATTTTCGTAAAGCCAGCCCACTCTGGAATTCGAATCTGCAGACGAGAAATATCCGTATGAATATCAAGCACTACCTTACCTTCGTGCGGCAGATAAGAGCTGACGTCCAGCCATTTAGAACCGCGGTTTAAAAGGAAATTAACGCTGATCGTGCCGTTCTTCTCGGTGATCGTGTGACTCCAGCCCATGAAGAGGCCTCGTGTTCCCGAGCCTAGGCAGCAAATTTGCAAATCGTTGGTATGGCCGCGGCCCTCGTTCACATCACAAACGAAATCGTTGGGTGCCGAGTAACCGGCAAAAGAGCCCCGTGTGCGCTCTGCTACTTTATAGAAGCTTTTGTTCGCAGGAATATCATCCGACTTGTCATCAGACTCTTCCACCCAATCCAGATCCAGCAGCTGCGATTCCGCCAGATGATTGCGCAAGAAACGTTCTACAGTTCCCCAATATTCCACATATCCGCTGCTTGCTAAAGTAATTCCCGTTGCAATCAAATCGACCAGAGAGCAAGTTTCATGCTCATAGGCTTGTTCGTGCAGATCACCTGGCGTCCAGCCAAAGTTCGTACATTTGGTCAGTGCCCAGTCGTAGCTTTTTTTGACCCAAGCAAGCATTGCCGCATCGCCTGTGAAAACACCGAATCTTGCGATAGCATCAAGTGTGCCTATTCGCGTATGAAAATGCCCGCTCCGATAAGCAAGTGCATCATTAAAGCTGCCGTCTTGATTGAATACGCCGCTGCGTTCCATAATAAGTGCCGTGAAGAATTGGCAAAGTTCAAAGGCATCCGGATTGCCCGTCAGCTCATGATATTTCAATAGAGGCATAACCAATCGACCGCAGAAAGCTGCGGGATCGGGTGCTAATCGCAGCTGTATCGCATTGCTCGACGGCCAGCCCGATTCTTTGTATTCGGATGCCGGATAATACCATACATCGCGCTCTTTGATGGCGATTCGCTTAAGTGCCGCAACGTGACGGTCTGCCGCTTCTTTTACCTTCTGATCCCCGGATTCCATATACCATGTTGTAAGAGATAAAATAACCGCACGCTGATCAATCAGGTTCGCATTCGGCTCCCAGTCACGTGTTGGATTGATCTGTCTGTAGCTCATCCCATCTTCTTTGAAGAACGAGAGTAGGTTTGCCCGATAGCGCTCCTCAACTTCTTTGCCAAACTCTTCTCCGGACATATGGCGGGCAAGAATTAATCCGTCAATCATTCGTCCATGAGATGAGCCATAGTCCCAATCGCCATGTGTCATGAAGGCAGGTTTATGCATCAGATCTGCAGCAAAAAACGGGATATAGTTATGGTCGCGATCCGCCATGCCAATCATGGCATTGATGGCATGGGCCGCACGTTCTTCGAGCATTAGCGTATCGGGAATTAAGCGTTTTGACATCACATTTCTCTCCTTAGTGGTCCGCCTGTCCGATGACTTTGCGGTATTCACCGATGGTCATGCCAACTTTCCGTTTGAAAATCTGGCTAAAATATCGGTAATCCTCATAGCCAACCTTTTGCGCGACTTCATAATTTTTATATTTTGTTTTATTCATTAGCTCTTTGGCTTTGTGCATGCGGATATCGGTTAAATAGTCGACAAAGTTCTTCCCTGTCAACTTTTTGAAAGTCCGACTTAAATAGTCAGGATTCAAATAATAGCTGCTGGCAATTTGATGCAAGGAGAAGGATTGTTCATAATTGCTTTCCAGCCATTTTTTCAACTCGCCTACAACCTTTTCCCCTTGTTTTTCACCGGAATGGCTGTAGAAGCTAAGCACGACGGGAAGCAGCTCCTCTTTGAATAGTTTCTTCACAGCGCTCAAATCATTGCGTTGGTGAATCAATTCGGAATACATTAGCGTATTTTTACCACAGATCTCCTCAATTCGTACATCCTTCTCCTGTAGCTGCTTTTCTATCGCATGAAGGAGTATATCCGCGCACCACTGCAAATGCCCTACTGTCGTAGAGTCACTCACGAATGACGCAAACAATCGCTCAAATTCTTGTTCCGCATCCTGTATATTTCCGGATTGGAGCACCCATAAGAACGAATCCTCTTTATCCTGAGGATAATTCCCAGATAAGTGCATCCCATTCTTCTCTGCAAAAAGCAATACGCCAACGGCTTCCAAAGGTTTACCCGATAAAGCTTTTCTCGCTTCGTTGTAAGCCTCCTCCAGCATAGCAACCTCCGGCTTCCCCATGCTCAAGCCAAAGCTGAAGCTAACGCTCTCTGCTTGTTTCAAGGCATTTTGCACTGTCGCATGCAGTTTGCAAAAATCTTTGGGATCCAGCACGGCTCCCGTAATGGCAAGTATCATCTCACGGCTGCCTTCCTGAATAGTCATAAGCTCATATTCCCAGCGCCCCCCGAAAAGGAATGGCTTCTTTCGGTTTAATTGCTCATGAATAGCCGGAAGCAGACATGCTAAATCACCATATTCTTCGAAAGTGTCTGACTGACCAACAAACAAAGCATATTCACCAGTCTGCCAGGTTGACGGAATGAACGGTTCCTCCCTATCTCCCTTACGAAGTAAAAGCTGTCTCAACCAACCCTCCCCATGAATGCGAGACACCTTAAGCTTCTCTGCTTCGCGTCGATCCAGCTCTAGGAGGGCACTTTCCACCACCGCTGCAAGCTCTTCCTTTTTAACCGGCTTCAGCAGGTAATCAAAGGCTTTATGTCGTATAGCTTCCTTCGTATACTCGAAATCCGAATACCCACTAATGACGATCGTTAACAGGTCCGGCACCTCTTGGCTCAACATGGCAAGCAGCTGTTTGCCGTCGAGACCCGGCATACGCATATCGAGGAAGAGTAGATCTGGCTTTTTGCCCAGGGCCATTTCATATCCTTCTGCCCCATCACTTGCTTCGCCTACAAGCTCTAAGCCCCATTCGTTCCAGGAAATAGACTGAATCAATCCTCTGCGTATCCACTTTTCATCGTCAACAATCATGACTCTTCTCATTTCCTGTACCTCCTCAAAGCTTAGATTTGGATTTTATTATCCTTTCATGGAACCCGCCGTCAGACCGTCAATAATATATCTTTGCAGCAGTAAGTAAATGATTAGAATGGGTGAGACCACAATCACCATGAAGGCAAACACAACGCCCCAATTCGTGCTGTACATCGTGACAAAATTAAAGATTTGCAGGACAATCGTCCATTTCGTGCTGTCTGTCATCAGATAGAACGGACCGAAGAAATCGTTCCAAACCGAAACCATCACAACAATGGAGACGGTCACGAGCACCGTTAGCAGCAACGGTAAAATGATTTGCCAGTATAACCGGAAATACCCGCAACCTTCCAGCAAAGCCGCTTCATCTAGTTCTCTCGGGATCGATTTCATGAACCCCACGAGTAGAAACACTGCAAATGGCAGCAGCACCGCTGTGTAATACATAATCAGACTGAAGTAGGTACCTCTAATATGAAGATCTCCAAGCAGTTTAATCGTTGGTACGATGGACACGGGAACTATAAGCCCCATAATGAACGTGTAATATGCCCCTTGTAGAAAGCGATTGTCTCTGCGTTGAATGATAAACGCAGCCATGGAGGCAAATACATTCACACAGATGACAACTAAGCCTGAAATTAGAATACTATTTTTGAATCCCCGGAGAATGTTAGCCTGTTGGAAAATTTCCTTATAATTGGTAAACTGCCATTCGGAAGGAAGGGATAAGCCGAATAGTGCTGATTCTCGAATTCCTTTGAAGGAATTGATCAATATCATTAGAAAGGGAATCAGAATCAGGCAAGCCAAGCATACCGCGACGATTTCCAGCATCCAGAGTGTCCATTTTTTTCTCATTACATCTCGACCTCTCGCTTCTTCATCGCCATCAGCACAGGAACGCCAATAATGGTGACAAGGATAAATAACACAACGTTAACCGCCGTCGCGTAGCCGAATAACCCCGTACTGAACATACCGCGAATATATGTGTAAAAAACTTCTGTGGTGTAACCCGGTCCTCCCTCTGTCAGCACCATCACCATTTCAAACACCTTCATGGAACCAATCATCGAAAGGAGTACATTCACAGTTAAGGCTGGAGCTAACAGCGGGAATACAATAGAACGGAAACGCTGCCAATATTGCGCACCATCCATGGACGAGCTCTCGATCAGATCCTTTGGAATGAATTGCAAACCAGCCAAATAGACAACCATCGAGAAGCCTGCAACTCGCCATAGGTCGGTGACAATAATAGAGAACAAGGCATACTTAGGATCATTCAACCAATCATGCACCATGAAATGAAGCCCTGCTTTGTCTAACATGGTGTTGATAATGCCATGCTCAGGATGATAGATTGCTCGAAAAATATAACCTATTACAATCGGCGCAATCACGTAGGGCATAAAGAAGATCATGCGCAGCAGATTTCGCAGTTTAAGCGCTTCATTCAAGATTAAGGCTAAGCCTAATCCCAATAAATTTTGCATCAAGGTCACGACTGCAGCAAAAATGAGCGTATTGATTAAAGCCGTTTTCAATCGAGGTTCTTTGAAAAGCTCGATATAGTTCTCCAAGCCATTAAAGCGAATTTGGTCGGCATTAATATTCCAATCCGTAAAGCTGTAGTAAAACCCAATCAAAGTTGGGGTAATGAAGAACAATAGAAAAACGGCGAGGGCCGGGAATGAAAAATACAATGGATATTTCACCTTTCCCATCTCGTCTCCCCTCCTTCGGCTATGAAATGTTCCGGCCGGAGACTATGTTCCGACCGGATAGACTTGGGTTAGAATAACTTACTTAAATCCATCTAGCAACTTGGCTTTTCCGTCTTTTTCATAGTTCGCAGAGAATTCTTTCAGCGCTTTGTCGACATCTCCGTCAATGAAGAACGTTTGCAGTGTCTTTTGGAAATCAGCGAAAGTTGGCGTCAGGCGATTCTGTACATTGATTTTTGCTTTATTGGCATCGATCAAGTCTTTCACGGTTTGCTGTACGGGATACAAGCTGCTCTTAGCGCCTTGGAAGATAGGGATTCCAGGGCTCGTTTGATAGTAGAGGTCAACCATCTCTGGTGAAATCATGAATTTCACCAATTCTGCAGCCACATCCGCATTTTTCGCTTTGCTTGGAATCATTAACTGATTAGGTGGTGTAATCATGGCTGTTCCTGCATCAGAAGCGGAAGGGAATGGGAAGAAGCCAATTTTATTGGTCACGAAATCTTTCCCGAATTTCTTTTCCAGCTGCGGAATAATGCCGTCCAGCATGAACGCCATGCCGACTTTGCCTTCGCCCATTAGATTCTGAAGCTCATCGAATGTCCCCGCGAGCGGATTAGATTGCAGCAGTCCCAGATCCTTCAACTCTTTTTGTTTGGTGAATAAGTCTTTTAATGCCGGAATATCTGCCAGCTTGAGCGCATTCTTCTCTAAATTTGCAACGCCTGCATCACCAATTGCCGGGTCTACATTCGATACCCAACCTGTGAAGTAGAATACTTGGGGTGGCCAACCATCTTTGACCCCTTCATAAAAAGGTGTAACCCCTGCTGTCTTGATTTTCTTCGCACTCTCGATCATATCCGCATAGTTTTTCGGAGGCTGAACGCCCGCTTTAGCAAAAACATCCTTGTTATAATAAATACCCATCATGCCCGTGGCGCCGAAAGGGACACCGTAAATCTTCTTATTCGCATCCGCCTGAAAATCTTTCATCGTCGGAATAACGCGATCCCATACCGCCTTATCTCCCGACCATTCGCGAAGCGTCTCGGAGGCTCTCAGTTTGACGTATTGCTTTGGTCCAGGCTGCATGAGGAATAAATCCGGGAAGTCGCCTGTGGAAAAGCGGGTTTTCATCATGTTATCAAAATCTCCGCCTGGCAGCGCTTGCAATTCAACCTTATTGCCTGTCTTTGCTTCAAATTCTTTGAAAATTTTATTAAAAGGTGTAGCGTCAACCGTATTGGCGATCGCAAAAGTAAGTGTTACAGGGTCTTTTTTGGTTGGAGCTGGTGTCGCTGCAACCGTTGATGCAGCAGGCGTCCCTCCAGCTGGCGTTGGGCTGCTGGAGTTAGTGCCCCCGCTTCCACAAGCTGTCAAAGCCATAATTGCCGCAATGGATGTTGATAGTGTTACCGTTTTCATATTCCTCATTTTCTGTCCCCCTCCTTTAATTTCGCTTACAGGATTAATTATATTGCAACCGCTTACTTTCGACCCATGCACGATAACGACTTTCTATGTTGAATATTCCTACATCATATTAGTAGCTCTGTTGGGAGGCTAACTTCAAGGTTACCGCTGTCCCTACCCCTTTTCTGCTTTCAATACTGAATTGAAACTGCTCACCGTAACGAATCGTATACCTCGCGTATACGTTCTGAACGCCAATGCCACCGCTTGCAGTAGACAACTTGTACTCCTCCTGATAGAGCGGTTGCCTAAGCGACATAAGGATTTGATCCAGCCTCTTCTCCGAGATACCGACGCCATCATCATTAACTTGGATATACACCCATTCCTCTTCCTTCCATGCGCGGAGGTGAATTGTACCTTTGCCTCTTTTGCGTTCGATCCCGTGGAAAACCGCATTTTCAACTAAAGGCTGGAGTGTCATTTTTAACATCGGATAATTGTAAAGGTCTTCTTCAATTTCTAAGCGATACGCGATTTTGCCATCGAATCGAATGCTCTGGATGATGAGATAAGCATCAATTTGTACGAGCTCTTCCTGCAGTGTGACGATTTCATCTGTATTTTTGGTATTATAGCGAAACATATCAGCTAAGGACTGTGCCATTTGGCCAATTTCCTCCACTGCGTGGTAGTCGGCCATCGCTTTAATACTATCCAGCGTGTTGTATAAGAAATGCGGATTAATCTGAGAGTAGAGCATCGCCAATTCCATCTGCTGCAGCTTAATTTGATACACATACTTTGTTTCTATTTGCTCCTGAAGCTCATCCTGCATGGCGTTGAAATTCATGGCAATTCGCCCGATTTCATCTTTGCGCTTCATATCCACCCTGACGGAGAAATCGCCACGTTTAATATGGTTAACGGTTTTGTAGAGATTAAGAATCGGATTGGTAATACTCCTTCCGAACAGCAGCGATAAGATCCCAGAAATGAAAAAGGCGATCAAAGCCGTCCAGATTGCTGTTGTTTTGATTTGATTAAGAGAAGCAAAAATTTCTTTTTTCGGCATAATTAAGACGGTTTTCCAGTTGGAGTATTGAGAACGCGTGTACGAAACAAGCATGGTCTGATCACCGCTACCCGTCCAGAACTTTCCGCTAGTCCCTTTGATCTGAGCTAATGTTTGTTCATCGATGTCAGTTGCAAGTCCATCCGAAGAGTCGAATATTGGATTATTAATCTCATTCAAAATAAGAAAGCGGCTGTTTGCCGTCAAATCCGCACGCTGTCGCATTCCTTTAAATAGACCGAAATTGTAATCAGCACGCACGACGATAAACCCTATTGGATTGGAAAAATCGCGAATGAGCATGGAGGTGGAGAAAGCGGTTCCCCCCTCTTCCTGACCACTTACTGGCGGGGAGCTGAAGAAGTTAACTAACCCATCCTTCGCAATCGTTTGTCGAAACCATTCGGCGTTCTGCACCTGGCTAGCGTTACCTAAGGAGGTGTTGTCCGACGAATTGAGCAGCTCTCCATTGCTATAATAAATCTGAAATCGGATGAAATCCGGAATCGGCGTAATGTTAAAGCTTTTTGAAAATAAATCACCAAGTTTCTGGCGAAACAGAAATTTATTCTGGCTGTCCATAGTCGGGTAGGCATTAATGTTGTCAATATATTCCTGGTTGTAATATGGAGCGAGTAGTAGATTTCGTTTATTATGAAAATCGTTATCCATGTTAAACTCGATCTGCCTGACAATTTGAGCGCTAGCCGTTTCCACTCGTTCTGCCATGGAGTTGTAGGAGATATAAAATGAAGCAGTACCAATCAATGAAATGCAAATGAGAATGATGATAAAATAACTCAATAATAGCATCGTACGAAATCTCGGAAATAAGGCCTCTAGCTTTTTCTTTATGCTATCCATCCAACGCATCCTGATGACCCGCCTCTCTTTCTATGCGAAAACAACCGAAACCGGCTAGAAGGCAGCATGTTACGCTTTACCCTCTATCCGATTCCGGTATGTTTCAAAGGAACTTGCCTTTAGTTTAGCATAGAAATGCTTTCAAACACATAATTTCCTGAACCAACCTTGTGTACGGATGCCGCTCTATCTGGCAAATGGATGGTTGCCGTCGTATTGGCAGGAACCTCCACTTCGAGACGGAAATCGCCTGCCTCCGTTCGGCTCCATGCTACCGCAATACGCCCGTACAGCGATTCATAGCTTGCTTTCACCCAGCTCAAGCCCCCACCCGGTTTCGGGCTTATGATCACATGCTTAAAGCCAGGCGCCTTTGGATCCGCTTCAATACCGGCCATATACCGGAACATCCACTCACCTACAGAACCAAGGGAATAGTGATTAAATGAATTCATTGAAGGCGTTTGAAAGCCTTGCTCCTCTGTCCATCCGTCCCAACGCTCCCAAATTGTGGTTGCTCCATGCTTGATTGAGTACATCCAAGAAGGGAATGCTTCTTGCATCAGCAATTTATAGGCAACATCCAAGCTTCCAATGTCCGTCAACGCCGGCAATAAGTAGCCTACACCGAGGAATCCTGTCGACAATCGATCTCCGCGCTCTTGAATGTCTGCCACAAGACGATCCTGTGCTTGTTTGCGCTGTTCTTCGGTCAGGAGTCCAAATTGCAGCGCTAAGACGTAGACCGTTTGTGTATCGCCGTGAATTCGACCATCGTTAGCGACGAACGCCTTGCGAAACGCTGTAGCGATATTGCTGAATAAAGCCTGGTACCCAATCTCATCTTCTGATTTTCCTAATACACCAGCAATGAGCGCAAGCAGCTTCGTACTGTAGGCAAAATAAGCGGTCGCCAACACTTCGTTTGGCGTGTCAGCCCCTATCGATAGCCAGTCGGCGTAATTGGCATAACCCGGACGAACCAACTCGTTCGTCGTGTTTTTTAAATAGCACACCCATTTCACCATAGCTTCGTAATGGGTTTCGAGGATGCGTACGTCCCCGTACATCACATAGATCGTCCAGGGAATGATGATGCCGGCATCTCCCCAACCGGAGTTGTCCGGAGCGAACCAGTTCAGCCGCGTGTTCCAGTTTTTGTGCCGAATCCACCCTGCATCCGGTGCAACATCCGTAAAAGCACCCGAAGGCTGCTGGCAATCCACCATATCCCAAACATATTTACTGAAAAATCGGGATACATCCATATTGTAAGCGGCTGTTCGGGCAAAAATTTGTGCATCTCCAGTCCAGCCAAGCCGCTCATCCCTTTGCGGACAGTCTGTCGGCACAGACAAGAAGTTGCCGCGTTGACCCCATGTAATGTTGGAATAAAGTTGATTCACCATCGCATCGGAAGTCTCAAGCTGCCCCGTGACGGACATGTCGGAATGAACGACTTTGCCTACGATCGTCTCCAAATCTGGCTCACTAGGGTAACCTATCAACTCGACATATCGAAAGCCGTGGAACGTAAAGTGCGGCTCATAGCACTCTTGCCCCTCACCTTTCAGGATATAGTGATCTTGCTGGCAGGCTTCTCGCAAGTTAGCCATATACAATGTGCCGTCAGGATTCAGCATTTCCGCATGGCTTAGCGTAATCTGCGTCCCACGTTCACCCTGAACCTTTACTTCCGTCCAGCCCACCATGTTTTGACCCATATCATAAATGTAAGTACCAGCTGCTGTCTTCTTCATGCTAACCGGCTTCCTCGTTTGCGTAATGCGGATTGGCGGCTCTACTTCAGCTACAAGTAGACCGTTATAGCCGGAACGTACATCCGGCGCTTCCCAGGACGAATCATCGTACCCGTGGAGAAGCCAACCCGTTAATTCCTCTCGCGCATCGTACGTTTCCCCTTTGATCATATCGGAATAGTGGATCGGTCCCTTACTCGTTCTCCATGAGCTATCCGTTATAACGCTATCTATCGTTCCATCTTCATAATGTATGCTAACCTGCATAAGGAAAAAGGGTCTTTCTCCGTAAACATTATTGCCGAGGAACCCTACGGTTCCCGCATACCAGCCATCTCCCAGGATAGCGCCTAACACATGCCCGCCTACCTCTAACTTTTCTGTGATATCTACAGCCTGGACTTGTACACGGGTGTTATAGTCCGTCCATCCTGGGGCAAAACGTTCACCAATCCGCTCGCCATTGAGATGAAAATCATAAACACCTAATGCCGTTGCATAGGCAATGGCACGCCGTACTTTTTTCTTGACTTCGAACGGTTTACGCAAAAATGGTGAGGGTTGCATGAGGGCTCCCGGCTCGGTTTTACGACCGATCCACTGCGCTTTCCACTCTCCACGCGATAAAATCCCCATCATCCAATATGCCGTTTCGCTCCATGCAGACTGCATATCCGAACCGTCCCAGATGCGCACCTTCCAGTAATATTCCCCTTCAGCTTGAAGCGGTTTACCGTCATATGGTACATGCGTTGAAGTAGTTGAACACACTTTGCCGCTATCCCACATATCCGCTTGGTCATGCTCTAGCTTATCACGAGATGAAGCAACCCTAATCTGATAGGCGCTCTGCAAGCCCCCCTCAGTATCGGAGCGCATTTGCCAGAAAAGTCGGGGCTTTACAACATCGAGTCCAATTGGGTTTATCCTGTATTCGGTTTTACATGCTACAACTTGTATCGTCATTAGGTATGCCTCCAATTTATGTTATTAAATGTGAGATAGTTGCCGTAAGTAAGGGCTTACATGAGACGCTGAATGAAAAGGGCTCCCTTGGCTGCAGCCAACAAATTGTCCATTTAGCCTAAGATGGAACCCAGAATGCACCTTTAGCATAGTCGATGACTAGGCAGCGTGAACATTCAAGAAACCGACTTGTTATGTTATTAAATCCGTTATAAACATGTCGTGATTCCTATTTTCGGATTTCATTCAAACTGTTAACGGAAGAAAGGCTGCCTCAATATCCGGCAGCCAACCCGTACATTAGATTAAATGACTAATTCCCATTCTCGCTTTCCGTTAACGGTTCATCGCCAGTGTGCCCTTGGTCGTGAGGCACTTTAACTATTGCTGTTTGTATTGTTCTATTCCCTGCTAGGTCTGTAGCCGTGTACGTTATGGTATAGACCCTCCCTGAGCCTCCCCCATTTCTCTCTGCTCGAAGACTAAAGGACGTATCGAACATGCCGAAACGCGCATCCTGAATATCGTCATTCTGTAACTTCTCATTGCTTGTTATTGAGGTCAGTACGATGCTGCTGATTTGGGATATATCATCCCTCGCATATACATTGGCTGTAACGGTAATCAGCTTTTTATTCGCTGGCCATAATGTAGTTTTATCCAACGCGACACTTAGTGTTGGTGCGACATTATCCAATTTTAGTGTTAACGATTTTGCGGTTTCTTCATTCCCAGCTTGATCCGTACTCTTGTACTCAAGTGTATGCACACCATAAACGGACAATGTAACTGGTTGGGAGTATGTTGACCACTCAGAACCATCGATACGATATACCGTTTGTGTAACGGAAATGTTATCCGATGCCATGAGGTTCACTGTCGGGTTCGACTTATACCAACCGTTCATTCCATCAATCGGACTTGCTTTTGCGGTGGTAACCGGTGCTTTAGAATCCAATTTAATAATCGTTGATTTTACAACGCCGGGAATTCCTTGCTGATCAACACTTCGGTATTCAATCGTATGGATTCCATCTGTCTTCACATCAATCACTGTAGTGTATGTTGTCCACTGCCCTTGATTGATGCGGTATTGGATCACATTGTTCTCTGGCATTCCGTTTGTAGCTTCGATGGTAACTGTCACAGGATGTAAGTACCAACCCTCTTTGCCGTTTGGCTGCTCGGGCGACACTTTGGACTCAAGCTCCACGATGGACGGTTTAACCGTAAATGTCGCAGTGGCACGCGAGTCGGCATTCTGGCCGCCAACGGTTACTTGATACGTTCCCGTAACTTCTTGACTGATTTTATAAATAAACTGGTAATTTCCATCTAGACCGCTAATGCTTTGATTCAAATAATCGATTTGATTCAAGGGGTTCCTTACTTGAACACTTATGATGTGCCCTGCCTCTGAGCCTAATTGGCCTGAAATCGTTGCGTTTCGGGTGATGTTGTCAAACGATGCGTTTACCGTCAAAGATGACGCCATCGCGAGTGGAGCCATCATGCCAAAGCACAACAGGAGCGACAGTATGATTATTGACCATCTTCTCAATCGTTTCCCCTCCTTTTAAGGACTTATGATGGTGTTGGAAATTGGCGTGCTTTCGGATATTTTAGTTAGTGCAAACACCTTTACTTTGTAGCCAGTGACATCCTCTGGCATATTAACAATCGCCTTGACTTGTTTATCCCCTTCTCCGGGAACCAGCTGTTTGACGAAAGCGTATTTGACCTTCCGGTCTAATGGATCATAAAGGGCGATGACAAATACCCCGTTTTGGGCTACTTTGGAATTGTTATGGATGTTCACAGTCACCATCGTATCCTGCGAACCTTTTAAACTGGAAAGCTCGTTTCCGCTCAAATCATGAAATGACAATCCTGAGAACTCATACAGTCCGCTGCCCCAATCTTGCGCATAAGTTATTGCGTATGAATTTGTCGCAGCTATGCCATACTCATCAACGGCATATATGACGATTTCGTTTGGACCCTCCTGCAGGATTAATGGAACATGAAACGGTCCATTTGCCTGTTGAGCAGCCTGATCCAACACCGTAGTTCCATTCATTTTGACCGTAACACTGGCGTTTCGGCTTACACTCGCCAATAAGTTAAAGTTAGAAGCATTAACCGTCGCAGGTACTTCACTTGTTATGACTACCGCGGATTTGTTGTAGGTTACGATGATTGTTCTGGTATTTATGACATTACCCAGCGTGTCGCTGCTTGCTGAGATTGTGATGATGTTAACACCATCGCTAAGCTGAATCTTGTGCTCAAAGTCCGTTCCGGGATCTATATTTACTGCGTCTACGACGGTTGAGCCATTATTCGTTATCGTCAATTTGGCACCATCAAGCATTGTTCCCTCGACGGTGTATACAGGAATATTAACGGTTTCACTTACTGGGTTTTTCACAGTAAATCCGGCAGATCGCTGAAAACTCACATCTGTGAATGTTGCAGCTGTTAAATAATCAGAATTGCTTGTTGCTTTCCCTGCGTCAACCGCCATACCGACGAAGACTTCATCCGGTAATGTGACATCTGCAGAGTCTACTAGCGCCCAACTATTTTTGTCCGTAGACACAAAACCGGAAACAACATGTTCATTTCTTACAATTTTCAACCAGAAAGGTGCTTTGAGCGTGCTCGATGTCACACTATTGGTGCGATAGCTCCCCCCCGTATTGGTACGATTCATAAAAAGTGCTTTTCTTCCGCTCGTATCAATGGTTTCATCCGATTCTGGAGATAAGACAACAGCTGCTGCGGGTGAATCAGCTGCTAAACTGCCGCGTATCATCAAACCAGCCTTAGCCGCATCATCGATTTCAGAATCAAAATTAATGTAGGCTAGCATCTCAAAGTTACCATGAACAGACTGGTACACATAATGGAAAGAATCCGAACCGTTTCTCACTTCACCCGAACCTTTCACTGTATATGTCGTTCCCTCCAAGCTAGCGCTCCCTGCAATGGCTACAGGGCCAATATCTTGCGATGTCCAAGGAGCAACGTTGTTAGGTCCATTTACATAAATGATGCTTACTGCGGATAGAGTCATATAACCTGCGTTGTCAATGGCTTTTGTGTAAATGTAATGCTCACCTTTCGGCGCATTTTCCCAGTTGAAGGAATAAGGCGCTGTTAGGTCTTCACCAAGCTCCTGATCACCGGAATAAAACTTAACCTTCGCAATTCCCTCATTATCCGTTGCATTTGCTGTAATCAAAATTGGAGTTCCAGCCTGAAACGATGCTTGGTGCACAGGGCTTGTTGTCGTAATTGTCGGGTTATCTGAAACCGAAACCACCAGAGAATTGATATAGTTTTCCAAATAGGTGTACCCGTTGCCAGCGATGCCTTTTCCGTCTGATGGATCATTCGGATTGAGTAGCTTGGCTGTTTCCCAAGCATCCGGTATCCCATCGTGATCGGTGTCTTGCGGAGCAGATGCCGAATACAATTCGGGCAGTCCTCCATCGCTTTGGATTGTATTGGTGATTCTACCAGATCCATTTCTGACATCATTCAGAATACGAGCATCCAACGAATCCCGTTTAGGCAATGAGGCGCCAGCGCCTTGAAGTACCTTCTCATAGGCGACTTGTGCAGTGTCAGTCGTTACAGGACCGCCGATAGGATCGGCTGTATCCGGTATCACCATTGGCTCATACTTGCGGAGCAAAGGTCCTTCTGGATTGATGGCTTTCCATGAACCCTTGCTGTTCGTCACCCAGTTATTGGCCGAAACATCGGCTGCGCCTTCGATGAAGTTGCCGTCAATATACCAGGTACCGCTAAAGCTTGCGCCAGACGGGGCGACAATTCGGCTTTTTACGTTATCAAACGTACTTGGTCCAGGTTTGTAGTAATTGTTGATCATGTTGATGCCCGTTGCCTGCTCGCCGCCATATGCAGAGTTAGCCCCCCAGTTATAAACAACATTATTCCGATAGTCTATTTTCGTCGGATAATTATCCGGATCGGTTTGCCGGTCAAAACGCGGGTTTCTGCTGTTATGATTGGCAATCAGATTATGATGATAGGTTGCATTCGTTCCTCCCCATATTCCCCCGTAGCCATGTGCTCCCTTACCATGAATCGACTGATTCAGGCTGTCACTAATGATGCTCCACTGGACTGTAAAGTTTTTACGATTTTTCACAGTGAACGTCTCATCTGAGCTCCAGCTGAAGGAGCAGTGATCGACAATAATATTGTTGCCCGAAATATCAGCCGAATCACTTAACACGTTAATGCCATTTCGAAAACGAAGATAGCGGATAATCAAATCTGTTCCTACATCGTTATTTCCAAACTTGACCATATATCCGCTAATTGCAATACCGTCTCCCGGCGCTGTCTGACCCGCAATCGTCAGATTCCCGGACGTAATATCCAATCCTCTCTTTAGATGAATTGTACCGGATATTCGAAACACAACCGTCCGATTTCCCGTGCTCACGGCGTCGCGCAAAGATCCCGGTATTGCGGCTTCGCCCTTCGTCGTGTCATAATCCAATAGGTTCGTTACTTCATAAACCTGTCCTCCACGGCCACCTTTGGCATACATGGCCGCTCCTTCAGCCCCAGGGAAAGCAGGTACTCTCGTTGCAGCTGTTGGCTCGATTTCAACGCTTACATTCTTAATTGCACTTGCATTACCTGCTTTGTCAACATACCGATATTCGATTAGATTCTTACCGGTTTGATCGAGTTCGAATTCAGCCGTATATGCCGTCCATTCTCCGCCGTTTATTCGATACTGAACTCGATTATCCTTCGGAAGATTACCATCCTCTTCCATATAAACGACCACTGGCTTGGTATAAGCACCGTTAAGCCCATCAGGAAGAGCAGGAGCAACCGCAGTTGTTATTTGAGGAAACATCTTGGGAATAATCACTGCTTTACTCGGATCCCATCCGTCAAACATACGTGGAATCGTCAATGTGCTGGCTTCCTCGGCTGTCATTTGAGTTCCCATGACCCGAGTTTCTGGACTTGCCCCCGGACCACTGCTGTTATATTCGCCGTAAAAGTAAGGCGGAACTTGCATAGGTGTCCAGCCTTCCGTATGGATATGACTATCCATCCAGGTGTTAATGTAACGCGTCGACGGTTTATCCTGCCATGGACGGCCAAGATAGTGAAGGCCATTTGTGGAGCTGTCTCTCAACAGCCTTGAATTCATGAACACAAGGCCAGGGTCGGTTTCATTTTTTGTTGCAGCAGCCGTTACATAACCGCCAGAGTCCCCTGCATTAATACTGACCGCATCGACATGATCGAACACGGCTGCGCTGGCTGGACCATAAATAAAGTCTGTACGTCCCCTAATCTCACTGTTGTGATAATACTGTCTTCCAAGTCTTGGACTAGCCGTTCGGATACCCGCGTACAATGTATCCTGATAACCGACAAGCTTAACGTTCTCAAACACAGCTTTGTCCGCATTAACGGATAAGGCCAATGCCTGACCATCGCTCGGCTTGGAATCATTTTCAATCGTCAGATTAGCAGCAGTAAAATTGTCGCCGCTTACAGCTACCGTTGCGCCATTGACAGCTTGGTTAGGCATATCTGCGTTTGAAAGATCGTAAACAATTGTCGTCTCATCCTGCCCAGCCCCTACAAGGCTTACATAAGGAGCAGTTACGATTGCTCTTTCCCGATAGGTCCCCTTTTTCACATAAATAACCGTACGAGCATTATTGTTAACCGGTATAGTTGCAAGCGCGTCTGTAATGTTGGTGAAATCACCGCTTCCATCCTGTGCTACCGAAACAACTCTAGCTGGGGCTACAATCATTTCTTCCGTATTTTGGCTCTCACCGTTCGTATTGACAGCAGAAACGACATAATAATATTGCTTTCCGTTAGTAACGTTAGCATCCCTGTACGTCGTTGAAGTTTGATTACTGTTTACAATCGTATAGGGTCCGCCGCTCGTTTCACTTCTTTTTATGTTGTAAGTACCCGCTCCTGCCACTGACGACCATGATAACTCTACACTGCCGTCGTTTGCTGTGGCTGAGAAATCCGCAGGCACCGCAGGTGCTCCCGGCATCGAAATATACGGAAGAGCTTTGGTCTGGTTCGAGATCATACTCTCTAGTGTTGAACCGACGGCTGTCACGACATAATAGTATACCGTACCGTTCGTAGCCGAAGTATCCGTAAAGGATATATTCGAAATATTGCTTGAGATTGTTTCATAAGGTCCACCATTTACCAAACTTCGCTTTACGTTGTACGAAATGGCACCTGATACTGAATTCCAAGATAAATCAACTCGATTATCGGCTGAAACAGCCATTAATCCGGTTGGATTCGAAAGTACCGATGTTGATTGTGCCGACGGAGCTGTCGCCAACGTTTCAGCATGCATGATAAGCKGGAATACGTTTAATCCAAGCAAAAGACACATCCCTATGCTTAGGGCTTTCTTCATGGTTTAACCTCCTTAGAGTTGTGCTTTATCAAAGCTAATTTCACCGCAATGCTCCGGATCTATTGAATGATTGATTCCTCCGATAACGGTTTCATCCCATCCAAACTGTCCCATATAAATGCTTTTAAACTGTAGCCGCTCACGTTTGTAGGAAGTAAAAAACCAGTGCTCAACGTTTTCGTTTCCCCAGGACCCAATACTTCAATAAGTGTCGAAAAATCCACCATTTTCTTGTTTGAATCAAGCAAAACGACAAACAGGGTAATTGGCTTCGGAGTCTGTGTTGCATTTGTGATTTGCTTCTGAGCAATCATATCCGTTGATGAGACTAACGTTGTCATTTGAATTTCGTTCAAATTGTAAAATTCAGGCTTACCGGCCCAGAACGTGTATTCGATCGCGAAACTTTTCTTACTCTCATTACCAGCAGCGTCCATTGCGGAAATCTCAATCTGGTTCAATCCTTCAGCCAACTGCACGGGGTAGGTAAATGGTGTGTTACTTGGTATGTAGACGGAATCTACAACCGACGTTCCATTGTTCTTGATCGTTATTTGCGACTCCTCATCAACAATTCCTTGCACATTGAACAGAAAGTCTTTGACAGTTGCAGGTGGAACATTCATTTGTAAATCGGGGGCATCCGAATCCAGCTGAACAACGCCGGAAATGTGATCTGAGTAAGAACTGCCAGCTCTTCTTGCGATTATTTCAATGTTATTAACGCCAGGGGTCAGCGCAACATCCAAAGAAAATTCCGATTGTGCAATCACGCTTTCATGAACAAGCGTTTGATTGTTGTAGACTGCCAAAGTTACACCAGCTTCTTCTAAAGAACCGTTCAATGTGTAAGATGTTGTATTCGTCCAATTCACAAATGGATCCACTTTCAATCCAGTCGGGACCCGCTCAGCCATTACGAAGTACCCTGCGTTTTTGCCTGCATTATAATCGGTTGCCTGATTGAGACCCATCGTCACCGTTTCACCGGAGGCAAATTTCTTTTCATAAATTTTAAATGAATACGTCAGTGCTGTATCGGCTAATTGTATGGTATCGCCAGTATCTATCCATCCTGATGAAGACGATAGCCATTCTGGCGGTGTTTCCCTTTGGTCCATAGCCACGAAAACCGAAGCTCTATCGCGAACAGGGAAAGTAGCAATCTGCATACCCGTGGTGCTTCCGGTATATTTCATAGTGTCTGCATGCGTTTTGATCCAGTCCATGCTGCTGAATTTTGCGGGAAGAGCGGTTATCTTGAGGACAGCCGTTCGATCTGCAAAAGGCTCATCACCTACATGAAGTCCGGTGTTGATCGACCACCTATTCGCGTTATAATTGTTGTATGCCGTAACGGTGCCAATCACGTTCGTATCAGGTGTTTCGATCGGTGTAACCGCATAGGGGGTGGCCGTAAATTCGGAAATCTCGCCCTCATAATCAATTTTTGCTGTTTCATCTCTGGTAATAACCGCTACACCTACGATGTATGTCTTCCCATTGGTTAAAGCAACAGCCGTATTGGTCACAGAATCCCAAATTTTACTCGCTGAAGGAGACGCATAAGGTGGAATTGACGTTGGAATAGATGTGTAAGTGGCTGTTGTATACCACGGATCTTCCGCTTTCTCCTTTATTTTAATACTGTACTTAGAAGCCCAAGCATCCGGTTCGATCCACATCGCAATGGATTTATCCCGCCCAACCCAATAAGCAATTGTAGGCTTTGCAGGTAAATAATTCGGGACTGTATGCGTTACTTTGATACTTCGTACATAAAGCTCGCCATTGCCTGCCGGGGTGCCGATGGAGATCTTTTTCACATCAATGGCATCGTTTGTATTTTTTCTGGCTGAAATAAGCGTCCCGTCAAACCACATGTTAAATCGCTTCGTCAATGTATTAAGTTCAACTTTAATGGTG
Organism: Paenibacillus sp. 2RAB27; assembly: GCF_052115445.1. Lineage (NCBI taxonomy): Bacteria > Bacillati > Bacillota > Bacilli > Caryophanales > Paenibacillaceae > Paenibacillus > Paenibacillus sp. 2RAB27. Next base: position 205,176 of record NZ_JBFRGR010000009.1, on the reverse strand, counting down.
TGCCAGGTATTTAATTGATAGGCTGTTTTCAGATCGACTGGCGCTGTATCAGGCCAGTAAACCACACCTTTCGAGGCATCCAATCCCGCAATGACCAGCGATTTGGTTCCTGCCCCATTCGTGAGGTAAATAAGCTGATCTTTGGCTTTGGAAGTACCTGGCTGCAGAAAAGTTATCTCTGCTGTAACAGTACCGTTTTTGGATTCGCTGAACGTTTTATTGATCAGGAACTGGCTAGTACCCGCACCGTTTACCTTAAGATGCATCGCTTTCTGGCTGGTTACGGGCTCAACCTCAACGACTGCGCTGCTCGTGGCCCCTGAAGGAAGTGTGGAGTAATCGAACCCAAGCTGTGACGCCGATTGTCCTTCTGCCGCGTTTGAGAAATCTTTGTCCAATAAAGTTGTAGGAGCAACTGCTGAGTCTGCTGCAACTGTAGGAACGGAGTACCCCGGCATTCCGCCTCCTATAAGCACGATCAATAACAGTGTGAAGCAAAGGATTCGTTTTAACTGATTACGCAAATGTATACACCTCCGAATGTGGAAAAATAGGTTTTAGTTAAACCTTTAAAGTGAGTAGCATGATCATTCTTGAATTCCAATGATTCCCCCTTTCTCGACAGATTTTTTGGTAGCGCTTGCATTTTCGTGTAAGTGATTGATTCCTATGGCAATTTTCTCGGATGTTTTGTCTAAAATGTATCCTAAAATAAATCCACCTTCATAGGGCATTAATTCCATGATTATAGGTTGTTTACTCTTTTAATACTAAGCCGGTACTCGTTAACTTACGAAATACCGGCCTTTTGTCTTTCCCCATAGATCATCAAATATCCAAGTTAATCTGGTCTATTCCTCTGCTAAGATGATCTCGACAGGCCCATATAATCCCCCCGTAGGGAACCATTCCTGCCAACCTGCTTCTTCCTCGCTCCGCTCTCGGTTCCAGTAGGTTATGTCAGGATTCCCTCCTACCAGACTTGTTGGCTTGCCGATTTCGTAGTGAGTACCGAGTGTGTTCGTCACTCTGATTCTCAGCCGAAGTTTGCCAGCAGGCAGAATTGGCAGTTTGAACCGATATGGCCTCCATAGCCTTACGCCTAATGGCACGTCGTCCGCCCAAACTTCTGCGGTTCCTCTGACATGTCCTAAATCAAGTTCGGCATCAGCGAGAGCTGAAGTCTCAATTTCAGTTTCGTACTCCACTGCTCCGCTATGATGTGGCAGACAAAGCGCAGTTCGCCAATCACCTAAAGTTCCTTGCACAGGCTCAGTCTCGAAGCGGATCGGTGCCAGAAGTACGGCAGCTTCCGTGAATGGTACGTCAGGGTTTATTCTAACTGCTGCCATGGCGCCGGCTTGCTGCGCCTTAAACGCTATTTGGCTTCCGTTTGCTTTGACTTCTGAACCGTTAATCCAGACACGCTTCTCCCCTACGCACTCGATCCGCATGCCATTCGCTCCTACGGGCAGCGGGAAACGCAGCCAAACAGGCTTTCCATTACTTGAGGGATCCGAAGAGAAAGGAAGCGGTATCTGTTCAGGAACGGATTCAGGCATAAGCCAGCCTACCATCGGAAGCGGATGAGGTCTCGGGGAAATCCATAGTGACTCCGTTTCAGCAAATTGAAGAACAGAGAAATGATGGATACCTGGAACACCACCTTGTTCGTCGAACCAATGATCCCCGGTAAAGAAAGAGACTACTTCACCATTCTGCAGTTCGATGACACCGTCAACAAACACTTCTCCTTTCCCTTCGGGCAAAGCAACTCTGATTTCATTCCTGCCCAATTGCCACAGAGCCGTTACATCGACTTCTTCCTGGCCTTGTCTGATATAAGGATTGAAATCCCCGTGCTCTGTCACATTGACTCCGTTCACATAAAGCACAGCTCTCCCTCGAACGGCAAACACGATTCGAACCCGCCGAAAGGGGTGATTATGCCTGCTTTCGATGTGATTTATCAAACTGGATTGTATGTTAGGATTCTGGGTAAATAGCCATTTCGGAAGCGGCTGACGCGCGATCGCGTTAACTTCAATGCTTGCCCTTATGACACCGTTGCCAATAGCTTGAGCCCTTAGAAGCAGCTCATTGCTCCCTTCCTGCAATTCAATCCATGCCGTCTGCTCCTCGGGTCMCCCGCTCCAAGTAATCTCTTTATTATTGATGCGTCCCGCGATGTTGGAGTTACTTTCCGTTCGAATCCAATAGCGTCCATCCGATGGCGCGATCACACATGTCTTTGCCCAAACATACTCTCTTTTTTTCAATACACCTAGATTCAGAAATCGACGAGGAACCCGCCCCATTCTCCCCGCCCAAGAACGCATGGATAAATCGCCAAACACGTTGCTGTATACCTTCTGAACTGAACGTAGTTCGTCGTACACTTCTCCATAGCAAACCTGCCAATAAGCGGACTCGCTCCATAATCTCGGCAGCCAATTGGATTCATCCAACCCCGGTTTATGCCAATCAGCCTGCTCCCCCTCTGTTTCTTCCGTTTCTACGCGCACATTCATCATGCGACGTTCGATGGACACAAGCCCTTTATTTTCCCCGTGCAAATCAAAGTCTCCATATCGATTGTCCAAGGTTGGCTCCACTTGAATGCGCCAATCGTTAGATGCTAGCGCTAACCTGCTCCCACGCGTTTTCAATGGACCGATTCGTGCAGGAAAAGGACGAGCTAGAGAGTTTCTAGGTGTACTTATCGTAGTTACAACAGCTGCTAACGTCTTTGTGCATACGATCAATGCGGCAGGCCATGAAGTGAATGGTGCTTGCACTTCAATCCATTCGCCTTCCCGTTTATACGGCATCGCCTCCATCGATCCATCAACCGGATCCCAAAGCTGGGGCACATGATCCGTCTTTAATCGGTAAACGGCAGTCGCAGGTAGAACGGTATCTGGACAAGCAGGTTGATGCATGCTTAACAAAGCGCCGGTCTCCGGGAGCAGTAAGAAGATATCGGCATCGTTGATTCTACGTTGCAAGGATTCACCCGGACCCACCACCCTTCTCGGAATACGTGTTTCCATGAGTACAACTGCATCTTCTGCTGAATCAACATAGATAGCCCCAGTCAGATCCTGCTCATCTTCGGGTACAGCTACAGCAATCACGAAACCGCCTTTGTCCAACCAAGCTTCGGTTCGTATGCGCGCTTCCTCTTCCATGACGGTTGTTCCGCACAAAAGCAAAACAGAAAAACGCTCATCCGCGATTTTAAGTTTGCCATTTTCTGATGATGCTTTCTGCAAGGCGCTATCATCGGCAATATCGAAATCCATTTGTGCTTTTCTTAGCGCACCTGGCTGTTTATGATCTCTGCGGCTCCAACTGCCTGTTAATTTCTTATAGACGTTTTGGATATGGGCTACATAAGGGTTTGGATCACGGTTCGATACCCCCATCGGATGCTCATTTGGTTTCCCATCCGTCAAAGACAAGTGTCCACATATGGCATAAGACGGATAGTGCACAGCTACATCGCAGACATGCGTACCCTCGCTCAATAAATAACAAACACGGCTGATTGTATCGGCAAAAACCGGATAATGCTCGAAATAAGGCTGACGCCATCCAGTATCAGGCGGAGCCCACTCCCACCAACCACCTCGGGTGCTATAATAGACAGCGTGGGGACTATAGACCGTTGCTCCCGCTTGAAACCAGGGTATCAACCAATGCATGGTTTCTTCCAATGTTCCTCCCCATCCACTGGAATGGAAGGCTTCTAAGAATACGCGTGAACCACCATGCAAATGCGTCATGGACGAATGCGGCTTAATCTCGCCATCCATGTCACTTCCCGAAGCGTTATACCATCGATGTGTCCTGAAATAATCCAAATAAAGCCGCTGTGCCCCATGCGGATCGGCTCTTCTCGCTGGTCCTGCCTGATCGCAGCAAATAAGCATTCCGCGCTGTCGGTGCCATTCGCCGAGTGGCATAAAGAAGGATTGTTCGGCAAGTTCAGCAGCAAGCCGGTATACACGTCGACGCACTTGATCAAATCCTGGAAGCGGATCGAACAAGGCGGGAAGCAGAGGCGTTAAATCTTCCCTATATCTTTCCTTGTAACGTGACGTCAACTCAGGTGTCCACAGTGGAAGCGGGGGAAGTTCATCCTGAAAGCTCCCCGCTATCGTCTTGCCGAGATCACCCGGGAAACGACGCTCCATTTCACCATGAATCCGGTCAATTAATAGTCCCGTTGCATGAGGGTTGAGCCAATTGAAGCCTTGGCGTACCGCCACATAAACATGCTCGTTCGTTTCATATAGAACTTCCGAAAATTCGGGCATCTCTTCGCCGTAAGTGAAACGGCGCAATTGATATCCGGCCAGTTCCGGCTGCTCCGTGACGAGACGAGACGGCATGTTGGATCCTGAGAATCCAATTTGATCGTAAAACCACAGGAACATGCCCAATCGCTCCGCTTCTCGCAAGGCTACCTCAAACATGGACCACCAATCTTCGCTCGCATACACCGGAAGATCGCTCACCGAACCGTACTGCGGTCCTGTAGGTGCCAAATTAATAATGCCGATGTTGCGCAGCCCTCCGTCGCGAAACTTTTTCATCTGCCAGCGAATCCGCTCCGGCGTTACTTCTTCCGCACTCCACCACCAGAAGGGGACCGGTCCGAAACGCGGATCCGCCTGAGTAAATCTGTGTTGCAGTTGGGATACGTTCATCATTCGTGATTCTTCCTCCTCGCAGCTTCATGAAAAAACTCCAGTCCTCAAACTGGAGTTTCAACAATCTTCATTTATTTACTAGCTTTCTCTGTTTGAATACCTTTGGTTGTTTGTTCTTCAATCATCCGCAGCGCGGTCATCGAATCTTTGGATTCTCCAAAAATCAAAGGAGAGAATACATTATGGAGCGGCACATCAACATAGGTTAAGCCACTCGCACGTGCTGCTGGAGGCATCGCATTTTGACCGTAGAAGATAGACTGAACATGTTTACCCTGCATTTGCGGCAGGTTTTTCCCAAACGCTTCTTGAACTGCTGGGGTTTGCAGCGAGCCGATAATACCTTCTTTGGCTAAATTGACCTGCATCTCTTCGGAAAGCATGTATTGGATTACTTGGAACGCCTGGTCCTTCTTCGTGGATTGCTTCGTAATAAATGCCGCATACATATTAGGCTGCGCTTTCGTATTAGGAGCATCGGAGAAAGACGGCATGGCGGCGATATCGAAATTCAGGTTTTTATTTTGCTCATACCACTGTACAATTTTCTCGGAAACGTGCACACTCATCGCCATATTCCCTTTAGGGAAATCGTCAACAGAAGTAAATTGATTGGCCGGAATTTCGTAGAAGCGTCTTAGGTTGTCAACTTCCTTCTTCCATCCATCTGTTGCCAGTACAGCCTTGTCCTCCGTCAAACTGAAAGGTGATAACCCGAGTTGATTATACGTCATATATAAACCGGGATGCTGCTGATAGCCCTTATACGTTTTTTCGCCTTCTACACGCGTCAGTTTTTTAGCCAATTCGTAAACTTCATCATAGGTCATGCCATCTTTGGGATAATCAACTCCGAATTTATCAAAAATATCCTTGTTGTAGAAAAGCACGAAATCGCTTAATTGATATGGCAACCCGTATATTTTTCCTTCCGGCGTCTTATTTTTCATTTTCGCCATGGCCGCTGGGTTTAATTTAGTGGTATCAAAATTATACTTTTTGATCAAGTCGGTCATATCGTATTGGAGATCGTTCTGAATAATGCTCTTTTCAAAGTTGCCGCTCGAATTCTCGATAATAATGTCCGGAATCGTACCAGCTGCGATCAGATCCTTATACTGTCTGCCAGGATTATCCCAATGAACATGTTTAAAGGAGAGATCAGGAAACTTTTTCTTCAGGTACTGCCCGATTTGCTTCTCGTAATTTTCTTCTTTTGCATAGAAAGCTGGGTACACTGTATAAATAAAAATTTCGTTATCTGGTGCTTTCTTTGCGGTGCCTACACTCGGAGATTCTTGTGCTGTAGGCTGTGATTCACAGCCTGCAATCACGGTTATTGCTGTCAAGATCAACAAGGATGCTTTAAGGTGCTTTTTCATATTTCTTTGAACCTCCTTAGAGTTGTGCTTGCGTATAACTTTCTTAATTCTTACTTTAATGGAAAATTGCAACGCTTTCATTGGGTGGTATTTCATAAATATAGGCTCATCATACTTTCAACTTCTGTGGTAAATTCAACTCTTCAGGTCTCATTGCTTTCAGCTGCTTATCGTATAACTCGCGATATAAGCCATTTTGAGCTAGCAGCTCTTGGTGTTTGCCTTGCTCCACAATCCGCCCCCGGTCGATGACAAGTATCTGATCTGCCCGAACAACCGTAGCCAGTCGATGCGCTATGACAAACGTCGTTCTGTTTGTCATCAATCTTTCCAAGGCTTCCGTAACCAAGAATTCTGACTCCGCATCCAACGCAGAAGTCGCCTCATCCAAAATCAGGATTCGAGGGTTTTTAAGAAGTGCCCGTGCTATTGCGATCCGTTGTTTTTGCCCACCCGAGAGTCGGACCCCGCGTTCCCCGATAACAGTATCATACTGCTGTTCCCACTCTTCAATGAATTCATGGGCATTAGCTGCCTTTGCTGCCGTGTATACTTCGTCACGGGTAGCATTGGGGTTGCTATAGGCGATATTCTCGTAAACCGTTCCAGAGAACAATATATTGTCCTGAAGTACGAGAGCGATATGGTTCCGTACATCTTCTAAGTCGTAAACTTCATTGACCATAATCTTCGTCATCCAAGGTACAGTCAAAGGAGCTGCGAATTGAAGAATGCCCAGAACAATAATCGTCAGAATATACAACCGGTATGGTTTCAGAAATGTGATATAGCGCCGTACAAGTTGAGAACTTCTAGGATTAGACAACCTCATCTCCCCCTCATATCACAACATCACTTCCAACAAAAGTAGAATGACAAAGTTGGCCAGCCTCGGCAAGCCATCTATCCATATCGGGAAGATCGAAATATCTGAGCATATGGGGTAAAATAAAGCTTAAAGAATCCATTTCATCGTAAATGGGTTCCTTAATCCAATCGGAGATGCTGGGCATTCGGTTCTCCATGGAAACCTGTTGGATCCGTTCGTCAAGCAACGCAGCCAATCCGGCATAAATCGCATAGCGTCCGTTTCCATATAACCGAATGTCCGAAGGATCGATATTGGTCGACTCACAAGCAAGCTCCACGGCTCGCAACACATCATAAGTTCGTAGTGCGGCCATGCTATCGCCCAACCACATCAATTCGTCCGTATATCTGTCCATCATCCCGAATCGTTTGAACGGTTTATCGGTCGGTGAATTCAGATGCGGAAGAAGCGGCCCAATCCCAGTTGGATTGAGGACCATAACCAGCCGGCCAGAAGCGGTTGTTTCTTCAATCCACTTGGCATGCATTTGGAGCTGGTTGGATCCACCGTCCCAAATGGCAATGGTTACCGGAAGTTTAGCACCCGCAAGCTTTGAATCGAAAAATTGCAGACCATGATTTAATAATCCTGTCTGGCTCCACCAGATTTTGCGGATTATCCACATATTCGCTACATCGCCTCCACCAGAAGGACGCGGGTTCAGATCGCACTGCTCTCTTCCCGAAAATACTCGCTTTCGAAGCCATTCGATCGCTTGCTTTTTCAGTTCCTCCTCTGTCAAAGCTTGACGTGATCGTTCAAATATCGCTAACCGCCCCATATTTTCAACGTGTGTGCTTTTAGCATGCTCCAATTCACCGATGACCTGCCCGCTTTGTGTGCACCATAGCTGCTGAGCAGGGATCAACTTAATTTCTTCTTCCGTAACATTTCTAGCTGTGCGTCCAAGCAAATGCTTGGAGAAAAACTGTGCCGCCGCACGTGCTAAGGGAACCGTAAATCGATGAACATTTTCATCTTCGAAAATGTCAAGATTTTCACTTCGGCCGTACATCTCCCAAAATCTTCGGTTGATAGCTAAAGTATGCCTTGGACCTTCTATAGGGACGGAGTCATACGTCGTAGCAAGAATTCGCACAGGCCTTGGTGCCATCGCCAAAACAATGTCTTCATGGTCAAATCCGAGTGCTGAGAAGCCAGGCCATTTCTGTTCAGCATCCTGGGCTTTGCCAGTCAGCAGAAAGTAATGTCGGTTCATAATAAATCCGCCTGGCGCTGCTGCGGCAATACGATGATCGTACATCATCACCAGCGAAGTCTGCGTTCCGCCCCCTGAATGACCTGTCACACCTATACGTTTCGGATCAACCTCTGGCCGGGTGCATAAATAATCAATCGCCCTTACGGCGTCATGGAGCATGTAACGGGCTAAGCTATCGCCTAACGGCATACACTGCCGTCCGACATTTTCATGCTCGGTAACGCTGGTCATCGGAGCCAGTTTCGTTTCAGGATCATAAAATCCGAACCTCTCTCCCTGACCGACGGGATCTAACGACATCACGATAAGACCGGAATGAACCATATAATGGCAAACCGTTTGATATTCGTCACAATGTTTAGCTTGTTCGCGATGACCACATAGAAGAAGCACTGCTCCACGGGGGGCTGATACCCCATCGGGTATATATAAATTGGCAGTCGCATAGACATGTGGCCTTGGTTCAAAAATAATCTTTTCGACACGGAAACCGTTCCCTATTACCGTTCCAGTAATTTTCGGATTTAACGGAGTATCTGAGGGAGGCATACCGCCGATGCAGCGTTCAAGACCAATACGGATGTCTTGCTGCCTCAGCTTAAGTTCTGTCTTATTCGTGATGGCCGAGCGCGCCTCTACACCCTTCTCTGCTGCCCTCATTGCGGATTCGTAAACCCAGCGAGGAAGCTGGCTTTTTACATCAAAATGGGCGATTCCCACATTCTCTAGTTTCTCATACACAGCATTAGGTTCCCCCTTCTTTCCAAAAATAAGAATTATTTGTACCAATTAGTCAGATGAAACTAACAGGTCGGCAATGCGAACAGGCATCCCTGTTAGAACGGACTTCCATATCGCTTCACCAGTCAACACCGAAGCAGCTCCCGCTTCCGCTCCTGCCATAATCTCATAGGGGCGGAGCGGATCTGCTCCTAAGAACAAGTCTTCCAAAATGAGAGGATCTCCGCCTCCATGCCCACCTGGCCGAGGTACCACATGGATTGTTTCTTTCCCGCCAAACAGTGGAAAATAATCAATGGTTTGTTCAGTTATCTGATTCGTTGCCCGCTTGGAGAGGATTTCTTGCGTTTCAATTCTCCCTTTTGTCCCGTTAATAGCCAGTCGATATCCTTCATAAGGCAGCGAAAAGTTAACGGAATAGCTCATCATAGCACCTTTGTTATACTTAATGGCTGCAACGTAAGTATCCTCAATATCGATGTCCGAATCGAATATACAGCTGTCCGCACGGTAGCCTATGTTACTGCTCGGTTCTACAACCATATTCGTCAAATGATCGTCTTCAGGCACAACCTCTTTGCTACGAGTCGACCATCGCATGAAATAAGCGCAATTCTGTTTGACTTGGCATGTACCGCAGTACCTGCCATCTTCTTTGTGCGGGTTGAGCTCGCCCTCTGGACCGAAATAATTCAATGCTCCGTAGGCAAACGCCTCCACAGGCTTTTGATCAATCCACCAATTGACAAGATCAATATGGTGGGTGCTTTTATGTACTGATAATCCGCCGGAATTGCCTCTTTTACGATTCCATCTTTTAAAATAACTGGCACCATGATACGTATCGAGATACCAATTTAAATCGACCGAAGTGACTCTCCCGACTCTACCTTCAAGAATCAGCTCCTTAATTCTCGTATGAATCGGAGCGTAGCGGTAATTAAATGTCACGAACAGCTTTCCCCTGCTATTGTTCTGCGCATCAAGAACACGCTTGCAATCCGCCCCACTCGTAACCATCGGTTTTTCCGAAATGACATTAAGATGGTGTTCCAACCCTTTCACAATGTAATCCGCGTGGGTATGGTCCGCGCCTGCGACAATAACGACATCAGGGCTCGTTTCCAGGATCATTTGTTCGAATTGATCGGGCAGGTAAACCGGCAATTCGTTCAACGTCGGGAATTTCTTGAAACAATTCGTAAATCGTCCGGGGTCTGTGTCCAGCAATCCAACAACTTCACAATGCGCCTGAAAAGTTTCCAGCATGTGTTTGATGAACATACCGTTCGCTCTTGTACTGACGCCGCAGATGACATATCTTTTTCTTGCCAACGTATTCGCCCTCCAATCTTAGGTTAAGTATACAAAGATGAGAAGGTCAAAGAATTAGTAAATACGATCTTGATTATAGGTCAATCCTGTCGAAGGCGTGTTGGAGCAATATGATAATACGCGTCATGCCATTATTTCTTATGTCCCATGTAAAAGAAGTCCCTGCCGAATTAACCGACAGGGACTTCTTTATGAACAAGTTAAGATTATTGCAAATTCACTACAAACGATTTGGAATACGTTCCTGCAACGACATAAATGGTAAACTGCTTCATGTTGCTAGTGCTTCCTTTTTTGGTGTAAGTTAAAGTGAAATCGGGATTGACCGTGATCGAATCCTGCTGAGCAGTCGTCGTACCATCAGCATAAACTAGGTCGCTGATGAAAGCCTGAACCCCTGCAAAGCCTAATAAATAAGTAGCTGAATGCAGATTAACTGTACCATAATTTGTGGTTGACTGTAATTTGCCCAACAGACTGGAATCCCAGATGTACTTACCGTTCAGCGTAGTCGATGGGTCACCTGTAATCGTAGTWGGAGTACCATTTGTTTTTATCTCAGTAATAATTAGTGTATCTGCATTGGCACCTTTTGTTATAGTGAGCTTCTGTATGCCTCCAAGCGGAGAATCGTACCAAACCGTCAAGTTGGTTTTACCCGTATCGAGCCCAATAATTTTATTTCCTCTGGTACCGATAACTTTTGGGTTATCAGAAGTAACCGCCTTTGGAGTAATGGAAAAGGCTTCTACACTTGATCCATCTTTAACTTTAATAACAGCGGTTTGGGTAAACATCGAATAGTCAGTCATTAAGTACGTTATATCCGTAACAGAGGCGGCTACTCCAGTGTCGTAAAGCGTTCTTTGGATCGCAAAGAGATCACCGCTGCTCGACATCTCAACAGAGTAGGTCAAGTTCGCATTGGTTATATTCTTCACGTCTACCGTTACCGAATCGGTGCTCAATGTCTCTAAAATTTGCCCATTCGTGTCAAGTTGAACGACCAAAGCCGTCAATTTATAACTGCCTGATAATGTAGTAGATGGGTTAAACGTGATGCTTTTTGAGCTTATATCCGCAATTCCTTTTAGTGCCGTCGGACTCGCATCTGAGAGCGATACAGCTCCAGAAGTATTTATAATCGCCCCCGTATCACCGCTGATTTTCTCGAGTTTCATTTGAACCTTATAATCAGTTCTGTTCGTTTTGTATTCTGTACCTGTCTGATCGTAAATGATGAATTGCGCTTTGCCTGTCGTCGTCGTTGCTCCACTACTGGAAAACTTAGGATTTATCCCATTAAGCGCCAAAACGTTCGGTGCAGAGCTATTCAGATCAACCTTTATGGAATCGGGCTTGCGGGCAGCCATGATATTGATTGGAAATGATATTGTTTGATCGAGCCCATTAATTCTCACATTAACAGACGCTGGACCTGCCCCCGTCGCCTGCTGAACGATAATTGACCCCGTAGAATTAATTGCCGGATTAGCTAATACGAGCCCTCCTGTGGTGTAAATCATAATTTTTCCTGTCGTTAGGAGATCTGCTCTTTCTGTGGCAGACAACTCATAATTAGCAGAATCGACGACTTTCAAATTGATAGAAATGTTCGTATCGCCTTCTGTCAAAGGATTCGTTAATGGACCGATCTTGATCGTACTAGGCGTCTTAGGTGTCTTTACAGTAACTGTCTGAGAGACCTTCTGACCTTCACTGAATAATGTGACGATCACTTCCTTATCACTGTCCAAATTTGGATAGGCCATCAATTGCAATTCAGGATATCCATCGTTCTCAAAATCGATGAAATCATTTTGCCCTTCATTTCTAAGCACATTTCCAATAACTCCAGTAAATAGCCTGCCTACTCCCATATTCAAATACAGGGGATCAATGACACGATTTCCATACTGGTCAAACGCTTTGAAAGAAAGGTAAGCTTTCTCTCCGGCTTTAAAGGATAACTGCCCGATAGGGAGTTTCAAATTGTTTTTCGTATCACCTAAATCGATTTTCTTCACTAACGGAGGTTCTCCAACAGTGAAGGTTTTATTGACGGATATATAACTGCTCTTTTCGAGTATCATAACGGTTATTGTGCTATTTGGATTAATCTCACTCAGATCGAGACCGATTACACTGTTGCTGGAAAATACAGTCGGGGTGACAATCTTATGTCCAGATACGATGATACTCGCATTGCTTGCTGATAACAGCATCTTCTCGCCATACTGATTCGTCGCTTTATACTCAATAAGCGTTTTAGCTTTTGGAAGCTTTTCAGTTGCAGTTACGATCTCCAGTTTTGTTACCCGTTCATTATCTGGAGAGAAGTTTATTTCCCCATTTAAAACATCAACCCCAGTTAATGCAACTTGATATGTACCAAATGTGAATGGATCGTCCATATCAAGTTTAGCGGTCGTATTGTCATCGGTCCAGTCGGTACCTCCAGTGAATATCACGGGCTTATTATCGGAATCTAAAGCCCCTTCTTTCGTAACAGTCAGAACCGCCTTATTAATATCGACATCTCGATTCAGCCTTACGGTCATTTTATTTTTCCCGATCACTTTTATTTCGGCAATGGAAGCTTTTGCAGGCTTCGCTGTTGTCAAGTGCAGCTGCATGGCCGCATAAACAGTAAGAGCGAACTCCTTTTTTGTAACAGGAACACTTCCGCCGAATTTGCCATCAACCTGATTTGTCATGATTTTTTGCTGAAGTGCGTAGGCGACGTAGCTCTTGTATGTATTGTCTACCGTTTCATCCTTGGTAGGAGTCGCTTGCTTCACCTTCTCATCCAATCCAAGTCCTTTGAGCAGCAGCATGGCAAGTTCTTGGCGGGACATTTGCCCGGAAGGAAGAAACTTATCTCCCGCATCGTAGATTAGACCTGATTTCTTCAAAGCCTCGATATAAAGACGTGCGGGGTCATCCGATTTAACGTCGGAGAAACTCGATGTAGTAAGCATATTATCAATACGCAATCCTAAAACGATAGCAACCGTTTTCGCTACTTGCGCGCGAGTAACCTGTTGGTTAGCACCAAAAGAATCTGCCGATGCCGTGTCGATCGCTTCGATTTTCAACAACGAAGCTATCTTTTTCTTGTCATCCTTCGAGCTGCTTTTCAAGTCCGCGAGCTGGTCAGCCAGATACGTATCAGAAGTAACTGTCGCTGAAGGAGCTGTTGATGCGTTCGAAGTCGCAGGTTTAGTAGCTGTAGATGGTGTCGCTGATGTTTGTGTGTTTTGCGATGTGGCTTCCTCCGCATAAGCCAATGGTGTTAAGCAGTAGCAGAAGAGTAGAAGCGATAAGAATAATGCAAGTTTTTTATGCATACGATACAGGCACCTCCCCAATAGTATAACCTCTAGCGAAACTAAAACGCTTACATTTTTGACGAGACACTGAATTATCTCTAGACACGCCAACCCACTCTCCAATCTCATATTTACTGCGTAACCTAACTATATGGCAAAAATGAGAACTTTCCATAGGTGCCTTTATGCATCTTTATAGGTTGTTTATTTCATCCTGCTGCTGGAGGCAGAAGGACAATTCTCCCCTCCTCCAACGTTACCTGAACTTTATTCGTGTCCTTCAGCCCGATAGAATCCAAGTAACCCGGAGGAATTTGCAGCCGACCTGCTTGGTCCAACACGGCATATTCGACATGGGACTCTTCTTCCTGGTCTTCGAACCCGTTTTCAGCATCCAGTAGTTCTTGATCGAACGATTTACGCCGCAAAATTTCCGATGACGTTTTCCCGTCTCGAATGGCAACTACGCGATCCACCTTTTTGGCAATCATCGGATCGTGCGTGACAATAACGATTGTAAGTCCTAGACTCCGGGTCAAATGACGGAATAAATCAAGAATTTGGTTGGCCATGTTCGTATCGACGGAGCCGGTTGGCTCATCAGCAAGCAAAAGCTTCGGATGGTTTGCCAGCGCGATCGCGATCGCAACCCGCTGCTGCTCACCGCCCGAAAGCTGATTCAATTTGTTTTTTAGCCGGTGGCTTAGGCCTACGGCTTCCAGAAGTTCCATAGCCCGTTCTTGCTTGCGCTTGCCCTGTAGTAAAATGGGCAATTCCACATTTTCCTGTGCAGTCAAATAAGGAATTAAATTCCGCGCATTGTTCTGCCATACGAAGCCAACAGTCTCTCGTTTGTAACTCACAATGTCTTTCTCTGACATGCTTAATAAATCTTTACCATTCACACTTAATTTGCCTGCGGAGGGGCGATCAAGCCCCCCAAGCATATTCAACAAGGTGGATTTGCCGCTTCCGCTGTTGCCGATAATCGCCATTAATTCACCAGCCTCTACATGCAAATCCAAACCTTGTAAAGCAACTACCTCCAAATCAGCCATTTTATAAATTTTGACCAAATTTTCACAATGAATCATACTAGTCCTCCCCCAGTTTAACCGCTTGATGAATCCGAATTCGGGATACGAAAGATCCGAGCACGCCTAACCCTATCGAGATCATCACCGTGATAATCCAGTACAGCCGGACTTGATCACGAGGGTCAAAGGTAACTTCGAATGGCGGAACCTGCGTTTTTGGATCGAACGATAATTCAAATAAAGGAACGAACAAATGACTCGCTACGTTACCAGTCAGAATGCCAATAACGATCGCAGCACCCGAAACCAAGATTTGCTCGCCAGCAAGCATCCATATTAACTGATATAAGGAAATGCCCATCGCTCTGAATATGCCAAACTGCAGCGTTCGTGCGAATAAGGATAGCACCCAATATAACAAGAATCCAAAAAAACAGATGAAAATCGAAATCAGAAACCCAAGCGTCATCACACCATTAATAGCCATTTGGAAAGGATCTTTGATCGACTTGATCTGCTCCTGGTTGGCATCTCTTAAAGATTCGATCTCATAGCCGTGATCAACGATGGCTTGATAAACCGTTTGGCTGCTTGCCCCTGGCTTCAGCTTCAGCCAAACCTCATAGGGCTCTAATGCCAGATTGTTCTGAATATACGGCAGTTGGCCGATTACAAGCTTTGGTTTATTAACTTTCGTGGTAGTGCCCGTCTTTGTCGTAGTTGTTAACGTATCATTAAACCCTGGATTTGGATTCCAAGAGGGCCAATAATCAATTACACCATACACAGTAAATTGGGCTCCTTCCACACCTTCCCAACCTAAGGTTAGGGTGTCGCCGGCTTTCAGACTATATTCTTCAGCCATCGATTTCGAAATTAGAACAGCAGAAGGGTTGCGAGCGATCAAGTTTAAATAGTCATTGAAATGATGATCAAGTAATCGATCTCGCAGCCAAGCGGTTTCACCAAATTGTTTGCTTTCGATTCCCATAAGCTGAATCTTCTCTGTTGTCTTTCCATGCAAATAAGTCGCATCTTTTTTATTAAACACCTTTGCGGCGTGTTCCACACCATTTAGCTGTGTAAATGGCAAGAATGAGGGCTCCGTATACTGTGTCTTAATTGGAGCCTCGGATCCCGCCGCAGAACTGGACTCCTCCTCTTCCGAATCTTCTAGCAACCCGGTTAAAATAGCCGGAGGGGCGTCATTCTCCCAACGAATTTGCATCGTAATATCGGCGCCTGCGGAATAAAGGATTTTATCCGCAGTATTCTTGTTGATTGTGCGTGTTGCACTGGCACTGAATAAACCTGTGGCAATGGTGATAATTAGAAAAACCATAATAAATTGATATTGGATGGTTGAACGGCTGACTTGTATAAATGTGCTGTATAGCGAAGGAGGCCACCATCGTCTGCCAAGCTGAAATACCAATCGCATAATCCAAGGATAGATTCGCAGAATGAGCAGACCCATCCCTAATATAAACAATGCGGGAATGAGAAATAGCAGCGGATCAACCTTCAAGTCACCGGATTTTAAGCCGAGTGACAGCAGCTCCTTTATTCGCGTTTTATAATTATTCAAGCCATAAAGAGCTACCCCAATCAACACGACATCAATGAAATACGTATGCCAAAAGGATTTTTTCTCCTGCCTGGCCGACTGCTGTTTTTGCCCAACAATCGTAACTCGCATGGCAAGGAATACTGGAATCAACGTCATCACAAGTGAGCTTGCGACAGCAATCAACCCATATAGGAAAGCATCCCGATTCACCTCAACTTCAAGCTTGGCCCTCTGTACGAATTCCAGAAATCCGCTGGAAGCCCCTAATAATTTAGTCAGAAGGGCGCCAAAATATGGGCCAATCAAGAACGCAATCGCACCAAGGACTAGTCCCTCCATAACATAACTGAGAATGATCTGCAATCGACTGGCACCGCGACTGCGTAATACAGCGATCTCCGTTTTCTGACGATCCGTGATCAAATTTGCAACCATATACAAGTAAAAGGCGAGCATGAGCATAACAGGCACATTCAATGACCAGAGCATGAGCCTTAGATTGGTTTCTTTCACATAATAGGCAGCAAGTGTTTGTAAGGCTGGCGCATTCATATTATGCGTTTCATAACGTTGATCCATATGGGTCGTAATTGTTCGATGGGCATCAATGAAAGTGTTCGTGGATGCCAACGACATTTGGCTGTAATCAAGCGCCAAGTACCAATAGCTAGACTGAAGATTAAGCTTGCTGCCTGCTGTGAACTCTTTTTCAAATAAATTAAAATCAATCAGAAAGCTGTTTTTATAGCTGCTTGAGATGTTATACCAGAATAAATCCTCGTAATCCTTACGATCAAATACACCTACAGGCTTAATGTAAACGGGTTGTTTCAGTTTCTCATCTTGGATTGTAAAAACGGTGTTAATCACCATGCCGAGCTCTGTCAAAGCTTCCTTTACAACAAGCGCCTCATACACCCCATTCACGGGTTCTTTCTCCGGTAGTCTTCCGTCTAGCAACCGAATGTGTTCCTCCATGCCATCAATGGCAGAGAGATCCGCCGACCGCTGTCTGTTAACATCGACTTTGTCTGGCTCGGCCGGAGTAAGACCATATCGCTGTGTTGATCTTTCACGAACAAGCTGCTGAACAGGGATACCGAAGCTCTTGCTTGCTTTGTTCAGAAATACATCGGTTTCAGAGATTTTTTCGTTCTTTTTCTGATCCTCAGGCGCCATCGTCGCTGACAGCCAGTAGATGCCGGGATACTGACTGCTAGTGGTTTGCAATTGCTGCAGCTCTTTAATCAATAATCTTTGCAAGATAGCATTCGTATATATCGGCATTGTACTAGCAAGAGCCACAGATAACACTAGTCCGAATAGCAGGCTAAGCTCCAGCCATTTATTATTGATCATTTTGCGCAGGATCATGATAAATAATGCCAATCTCTTAACCTCCTAATTATTTAGAATAATCTTCTGCCCTTCCGTTATACCTTTGCGTATTTCCACTTCTCTTGCTGCAACAATCCCTTTCTCCACATCTATTTCTTTCCTGCTTTCACCTTCCATGACCTGAACGTAGTCCCGCCCCATGTAGCTTCGAAGCCCTGATCTAGGTATAACCAGCACATTCTCTCTCTGTTCCGTCACAATGGTAATATCTGCTTGAGAACCGATCGACACTTCTGCTGGAAGTCCCGGAACATTAATAAAAAGAGACTTTGAATTTTTATCTTGAACCGTTTTATTATCGCTAATCGGAGCGGTCATTGGCGTTTGAACAACTTTCCCTACATACGACTTGTCTTTTATTTTGACGTTGACTTCCATGTTGATCTCTACGCCAACCAAATCATTCTGACTGGAGGCCGTATACACAAGTTTCATACTATTCGGGTCTGAGATCGTCACTAGCTGTTTGTAAGCCGAGACTTGGTCGCCCAGTTTCATCGGTTCAATGTAAGTTATGATGCCGTCAACTGTTGCAACAAGCGTCGATCTCTCCAATTGGCTCCGAAGCGACTTTAACTGGAGTTGGGCACTTTCATAATCGAGCATTTTCAAACGAACATCAGGATCATCACCGCCCTTATCAGCTATTACTTGTGCCATTGAAATTTTGATTTTCTCGATCGCTATTTCCTGCAGACGAATTTTCATTTCCAAGTCGCCCGTCTCTGTTGAGGCTACGACATCGCCGGTATGGACTTTGTCTCCCAATTTCACATTGAATGATGTCAATCTACCGCTGGATTCTTTATAAAATAAGTAATCCATTTTATCGGATGCAAACGTCGCAACTCCCGTAATTTGCTTAGCTATATTAGCTTTCTTCGCTTCAAAAAGGGTTAATGATTCTGTAACAGGTTGAACAAGCGGAGGTTTCAACTCTGGTTCTTCCATTGGAAGCAAAGAGCATCCTGTCAAGGTTCCTGCCAAGCAACATACACCCAACATCGGAAACAGTATTTTACTAATTTTATTTAACAATTTGACCATCCTCCAATGTGTATACATGATCGGCAACGCGCATGATTGAGGGATCATGAGTCGTCATTATAATGGTCATCCCCTCCTGTTGAACCAAATCCTTGAATACTTTCATCACCTGAAGACCCATCCTACTGTCCAATTCGGCTGTCGGCTCGTCTGCCAGAATCAATGATGGCTTATGTGCAATCGCTCTGGCTATCGCTACGCGCTGCTGCTCTCCACCAGACAACTCATAGGGCCGATGCTTCATTCTTGTTTTTAACCCTACAAAATCGAGCGCCCTTTCCGCATAGTCCTTATAATGTACGGATGGAATGCCCGCAATTCGTAATCCGAACTCCACATTCTCATAGGCCGTCATCAGGGGAATTAACGCAAAGGATTGGAATATTAATCCCATGTGTACACGTCTTAACTCATTGCGTTTCTTTTCTGAGAATCCACTGATTTCGTTATTTTGAAAATACACTTTGCCTTCCGTTGGCCTGTCAAGAGCACCTAGCATATTCATTAATGTTGTTTTACCTGAACCTGATCGCCCTTTGAGAGCAACTAATTGATGTGGCGCAATCGCCAGATCAGCTCCTTTAAGAGCGTGAACGGCCGTAGAGCCGCGTCCGAATACCCTGGTGATGCCCTCTGCTTTAATAAGAACTTCGGTATTCTGTCGATGTTGTTCAATGATCACGGAAAATTCACACTCCTATGGGTGCTGGTTAAGCCATAATTATTGGATTTAGAAAAAACTCCAGTCCGCAAACTGGAGTTTAACGATATGAGATTAGCCGTTTTGCAATGTCCATAAAACAAGTGCATCAAGAAGCTTCCATGCGTCATTAGTCATTTTTTCATAATTACCAGTCTGAAAGTAGAACGAAAGTCGTGCTTTAACTTCATACCCGCTATCGGAGTGGGTACCCTTATTATAGTAGTAAATGGCTGCTTCATTGCTTTTGCCAGGAATGGTGGCAACTTTAACTGCTTCTTTGCCTGGAAGACCGTAACCTATTGCATATTTAGGGTTTGATTCTGTATACACTTCTACATCGCCGGAGAATCCAGCTGCAGCTTTTAATTTAGTGTCTGCAATTGTGATTGATTTGAGGTTAAATTCATTCGTGTTTTCCTCTTGTGATGAAAGGCCGAGATAGTACATGCCATGGTTTTTGGCATAAACGGTTGGAATCGCAACATCTTTTAAAATTCCACCTTTCAAATACTTGGAATTCAATGTATTGCTGATATAGAGCAAATCATATCCTTCCGTTTTTTCAACTGTGAATTTTCTATCGACAATATTGGTAACCCTGAAACCAAGCGCCTTCAAACGATCTTGAACAAAAACATCCTCAGCAGGGATACTGGATGCATCCCTTCCTACATATAGCACTCTTTTACCTTGAGCGGAAATTTCACCAGTAGGTGCAGCTGGTGTGTCCGGCTTAGTTGCAGGTGTACCTGGCTCAACTGTCGTTCCATCTGCCTCAATCAAATTCTTTGCTTCATAGCTTGCGAGCGCTAACATTTGACGAGTAGCAGATTTCGAACCGCCAAACGTTCCGTCCTCTTGGTTGGTCATCAGATTCTTTTCGAGCGCAAGCGCGACATAACCTTTCGCCCAAGCGTCTACGGAACTATCAGAGACTGGTTTAACGGTTTTAGCATCTTCCTCCAAGCCTAGCCCCCTGATCAGAAACGCCGCGAGTTCTTGTCTGGACACTGCGCCAGACGGTTTGTACGTTTTGCCCTCTGCGTCATATCCGTTTGTTAGTCCTGCCTTCTTCAGCGCCTCAATATAAGGAAGCGCATAGGAATTTGCTGGATCATCCGAACGAACATCTGTAAAACTAGAGCTTGTAAGCGTTTGATCAATTGCCAATTTAAAAATGATGCCAGCGACTTTGGCGAACTGAGCACGATTCATTTGGGCATCCAAACCGAATGTATCGTCCGTTAATCCATTAAATACGCCACTTTGAATCAGTGAATTAAATTTGTCTTTTAGATCCTGTGGAAGATCCTTCAAATCTGTAAAATCATCTGCTGATTTTGCGGAAGCCGAATCCGTACCTTCTGCAAAAGCCAATGGAAGCAAAGAGAAAGATAACAGAAAAACGATTAATAACGAGGATATAAGTTTTTTCATAGAAATCTCCTTTAATTAGATTCTCAAAGAAACAAGCATATGTCAGTTAGTAAGTACCGGGATGAAACAATCGACAAATACATGTACACCTCCCTTACAATGGTATTAAAAGCACTATCCCTACCTTAATATGAATTTATGAATCCATTATAGGGGCTTTTACTCATGTTTATAGGTCTTTCAGAGGTTGATTATTTCTTAGCAGCGTTATCAACAGCAGATTTTTCAGCCTTTCTCGTTTCTATTGCTTTTGTCGATTGTTCTTCGATCATACGCAGTGCCGTAACCGAATCTTTAGACTCTTTAAAAATCAAAGGAGCAAAAATATTCTGCATGGGGACATCGATATAAGTTAGGCCAGTTGCGCGCGCTGCAGGTGGCATAGCTGTTTTACCGTGGAAAATAGCTTTCGTATTCTTCCCTTTCATTTGCGGCAAGTTTTGTCCGAATGCAGCCTGGACGGCTTGGGTCTCGAGCGGTACAATCACACCTTCTTTTGCCAAGTCGACTTGATGCTCTTCAGAAAGAATAGCAGCCATCACTTCAAACGCTTTATCCTTTTTGGTGGATTGTTTCGAGATATACATAGCGTAAAGGTTCGGTTGATACCTCGTATCCGGCACATCACTAAAAGAGGGTGCTGAAACAACGTCGAAGTTCAAGTTTTTGTTTTGCTCATGAAACGAAACAATATGGTCCACTGTCGCAACAGCCATAGCGATATTCCCTTTCGTTGCGAAAGTTTCGACGGTGTCGAATTGATTGGCCGGAATATCATAGAAACGTCTTAAGTTGTCTACGACCTTTTTCCATTCCGGTGTGTTCAAGCTCGCCTTGTCTTCAGCTAGACTTAGCGGCGAAAGTGAAAGCTGATTGTAGCTCATGTAATGACCTGGGTTTTGAGAAAATCCTTTATAGGTAATTTCACCCTCCACACGGGTCAGCCTTTTAGCCATTTCATAAGCTTCATCATACGTCATACCATCCTTTGGATAGTCGACGCCGAATTTGTCAAAAATGTCCTTGTTATAAAAGAGCACAAAATCATTATTGTTGAACGGTAGACCATAGAGTTTCCCATCGGGGGTCATATTTCTCATCTGGGCCATTTGGGCCGGATTCAATTGGTTAGTATCAAAGTTGTACTTCTTAATCAAATCACTGATGTCATACTGAAGATCATTATCAATAATGTATCTCTGTGCATTCATTCGGGTATTATCGAGGATTATGTCCGGTATGGTCCCCGCCGCAATCAAATCCTGATATTGTCTGCCTGGATTATCCCAATGCACATGCTTAATCGTCAAATCTGGAAACTTCTTTTTCAGAAATTGACCAATCTGTTTGTCGAAATTTTCTTCTTTTGCATAAAAGGATGGCCAGACGGTGTAAATGAACAATTCGTTTTCTTGATTTGAATTCACTGGTTTGTTCGTAGTAGCGACAGTGCCTGAATCTAGACTACTTTCACAGCCTGTCAAAAGGGTGATCAAGGATACGATTACTATGGTATGCTTTGCAAATTTATTCATGGTTTAAGCAACTCCTTCGAAGAATAATTGCCCAATCTGAATGTGCTAATAGGCATTAGCCGTTTTGCAAAGTCCATAGGACGAGATTATCCCAAAGCTTCCAGCCCTCTGCCGTGGAATTATCCTGCAGGCCATTACTCCAATAATAGAAAGATAACCGCGCTTTAACCGTGTATCCGTTGTCAGCCTTCGAACCTTTATCGTAATAATAGAGCGCAGCCTTCGACTTATCTCCTGGGATCGTTGCAATCACTTTCGCTTCCTTGCCAACGACACCATAGCTAACACCATAACCGGTATCGGCTTCTTTATACACATCAATGGTGCCTGATAACCCGCCAGCTATCTTATGCTTGCTGTCAACGATTTCGATCGATTTTATTTTTTTAACCGTGGCTCCTTCCTCAAGCGAGGATAAGCCTAGATAGAACATGCCGTGACTTTTCACATAGACGGTAGGAATTGCCACATCTTTCATGACACCATCTTTTAGGAACTTTGAGTTTACGGTTTGACTGAAATAGAGCAAATCATACCCTTTCGTTTCATCGGCAGTAAAATCTTTATCGCCTAGCCTCGTAACAACGAAGCCCATCCCCTTCAAACGATCAGCCATAACAACATCTTCCGTTGGAACAGGAATTTGCTCCCTTCCAACAAAGAGCACTTTTTTACCTTTTGGTGAAATGTCAGGTTGAGGCGTCGGTTCGGGTTGCGTCTCGGGCGTAGCAACAGCCGGTTCTGACGACACGATAACCTTAGGAGAATCCTTAGGTACAGTCGTTGCAGAAGCTTTGGATGAATCTGTAGGTGCAGAAGTCACAGTAGCAGTTGAAGATTCCATAGGTGCAGGCGTTGCAGCAACTGTAGAAGCACTTGGAGCAGGTGAAGGTGAAGCCGTGGAAGATTCCGTTGGCGCTACCGACATCGTGGGTGCTGGCGATACAACAGGTACTGCGGATTCGGTGACTTTAKGTGAGACACTCGTCTCTGGTTTTGTTTCCGATGAAGAGCAGGCGATCACGGTTATCGTCATCAAAGCGATAATAAGCAGTACGAGAAAACGCTTCATATTAACTAATTCCCCCTTAATTGTTAAATAATTTCCATTGGATACGTTTGGCACTCCGTTATATCTTTACTTTATTACGAATTAAATGCGCTTACATTAGGGGAGGAGTTCTATTTTATAGGTTGTTTGTTGCATCTTTCCGATTGTTACAAATAAAAATAGGCCCTCCAAAGCGGAGTGGCCTCTCAATTTATCTTAATACATGGAGGATCACTTGCTGCCGATCGCCCATTTTACGGCTGCATCGAAGAGCTTCCATCCCTCATCGGTTTGATTTATCTCTTCTCCGCTTACCAAATAAATGTATACTTGGCGTGCCGGTACAGGATCGTTATTCAAGTTTTTCATACCTTTCTCAAACGCGCAAATAACAGCTCTTTGGTCATCATCAGGAGCTGAAGCAACAATGACAGCCTCCTTGCTTGGCACAACAAAACCGATCTTCCCGTCCAGATTATAGATGTCCACATTGCCTTTTAACCCAGCTGCCATCGGATGTCCGGAGTTTTTGATCGTTATCGTCTTCCCGGTAAAATCGCCATTATCCGTATCCGTTTCTTTGCCCGACAAAGCCACATCACCTATATTTTGAGATTCCGCATAAATGACGGGAATCGGAGAAGCAATCAATTTGTTGCCAACTCGGCCGGAGTTTACCGTAGAGCTGACGAATACCAACGAATATTTCAATGCTTCGGCAGCGGTAAGTTCTTTATCTGTCATCACTGAGACCTCGAACCCAAGTGCTTTCAGATGCTTAATTGAAATGCCATCACCCCCGCTCTCCCTGCCTACAAAGAGTGCCTTCTTGACTTTTCCGGACAGCGCCGGAGCATTCCCCCCCTGACTCACATCAGGATTTACCTGGGTTGTTGCTGTGCATGCCGTAGTGAGAATCAGGGTAAAGGCAATAATGAGCAGGCTCAATAATCGCTTCATGAAAACTCCTCCCTAGCGGTAAAAGCTACTTATTACCTGCTGCCCATTTAATTGCAGCATCAAAGAGCTTCCAGCCATCGTCAGTTTGATTTATTTCTTCGCCATTGAACAAATAGAAAAACACTTCGCGTACGAGTACAGGGTCACCTTTTGCGTTTTTTACGCCCTTCTCATAAGCGAAAATAGTTGCTTTTTCCTCGTCATTCGGAACTGTAGCCACAACGATAGCTTCGGCACCTGGGGTAGCGTAGCCCATTTTCCCCTCGGCTTTATAGACATCCACCAGATTCTGCAGCCCAGCTGCAAGTTGATGCTTACCGTCTTTTATTTGAATTGTTTTTGCCACGTTCCCTGCATCCAATTTCCCGTATCCCTCGTTAACCGTCATGCCTGTATCCGAGGTTGATTGCGGCTCGGCATAAATAACGGGCACTGCAGCCTTTACAAAATTATCTCGAATTTTACCGGAATTGACGGATTCGCTTACATAAATTAGCGAATACCCATTTGCTTTCTCGGGACTTACTTCTTTGTCTGAAATTATTGTGACGTCAAACCCATGTACGTCCTTTAGCCGTTTAGTCACAATCGCATCCCCGCCGCTGTCTCTCCCGACAAAAAGTACTTTTTTCCCATTACTTTGTGTCTTACTCTGAGCTGAAGGTTGATTGGTCACGCCATCCAATTGGACCGGTGTCGCTGTACAAGCCATCAGCACCATAAACAGCAGTAAAACGGTTATCATGTTCAGTGTACGTTTCATGGATCAAATCCCCTTTACTCGAATAGTAGTAAAAAACTGAGATTACTTTTTCCCATTTTGCGCAGCCCATTGGATCGAGGCGTCGAAAAGCTTCCATCCGTCATCCGTCTGATTCATTTCTTGCCCGGACGGTAAATAGAAAAACACCTGACGAGCCGGAATGATCTCATTCTTTATGTTTTTCGTTCCCTTTTCATAACCGAAAATGACGGCTTTCTGATCGTCGCCTTGAGCCGTTGCTATAATGACCGCTTCTTTTCCTGGAATCGCGTACCCCATATTACCCGTGCTGTTATAAACCGTTACCTGATCCTTCAATCCGGCTGCAAGTGGATGTTTACTGTCTTTCATTTGTATGGCTTTCACATCATTCAGTTGTCCATAATCCAGAATTCCCGTCATACCGGCGATGCTAACCGACTGCGTTTTGGCATAGACAACAGGTACATCGGAATTTTTCAACTGGGAATCTAACTTCGAGGAGTTGACCGTATCGCTGATAAATACCACACCATAGCCTTTCGCTGCGTCAACTTTAAAGACGCTGTCTGATGTATCCATAACCTGATAGCCCAGCTTCTTCAAATGATTCATGATAATGGGATCGTTGGTGCCTTCGTTTTTTTTAACATAAAGCAATTTTTTGGCATTTGTTGGCGCAGATACCGTCTCAGTTGATGAACAAGCCATCAAAGAAACCACAACTCCAGTAGTGATGCAAAGTGCAAGAAACCGTTTCATTTCCATTCTCCTCCAATCCTTACATGACCCTACTCCACTAATCCAGTTCTTTCTACGCCTTCTACGAACCAGCGCTGCGTGAACGTATACAGAAGCATCGGCGGAATAATCATCATGAAAGTGGTAGCCATTCGAATCGCTTCATCATTAACGGAAGGCCCGTATTGTTCGGCTTGCTGCCGGAGTGCTGAGGCTATGCGTGAAATACCCATGGACAGCGGCGCGGTTTCAATATCTGACAAATACATGCTCGGTAAATAGAAATCATTCCAGGTCCAAACAAAGGAAAATAGAAATACAACCAGAATGGCAGGCTTGGCGAGCGGCATCATGACCTTATAAAAGATCTTAAACACATTCGCACCGTCAATTCGGGCTGCTTCCTCCAATTCCTTCGGTTGTGTCGAGAAAAATTGACGATAAATGATGACAAATAGCGCTCCCTTTAAGCCAAGACCGAAAAACGCGGGAACAATAATGGGATAAATCGTATTGAGTAGCCCCAATTCTCTCGCATATATGATGTTCGGCAGGATCGTTACTTGCATCGGAACTATAAAAGTCAGCAGTAATAGGAAAAACATCAATCTCTTAAAAGGGACTTTCAATCTTGCGAAGGCATATCCAGTCACAGCACAGGACAACGTTTGCAAGATGGCCACAGATAGAGAGAGAGTCAAGCTGATGCTGAAAGCTTTGGGATATTTCAACCATTCCCAGGCTTCCTGAAGATTTCCAAGATAAAGTGTTCGCGGAAACCAGTTAACAGAAGGATCTAGTAGGTCATCCGCGTCTTTGACCATCGTGGTGATCATGTGCAGGATCGGCTTTAAATAAATATAAGCCGTATCCAGCAAGATTAAATAGATAAAAAATTTAAACAGCAATCCTTTATCCGCTTCTCTGCCAATGATCGTGTAGCGGGCTTTATTTAACCAAAGCAGAAATGATTGTGACTGTTCTTTCTTAATTTTTAATCCGATCATAGCCTCACCCCTCCTAAGTTTTTTGGGTTGCATGTTAAACCRTCTCTCTTTGCGACTTTGTTACTCTGTTGAAAATGATGAATATAATTGCGAGGAAGAAGCTGATGATCAAGAAATAAATCCAGATCAATGCGCTGTACGACCCATATTCACTTTCTCTTACTTTTCCCAAAATCGGATTTGTCGGAAACGTAAACAAATCAACGACCGTATAGATCAGATTAAGAAAAATAAATGGTGTCATCGCTGGAAGCGTAATTTTCCAAAACGTCTCCCACGGACCGGCGCCGTCTATTCGAGCCGCTTCATAAGCCGAGTTTGAAATCGTTTGCCTGCCTCCAAGGAAAATCAGGATTTGTACCCCTGAATACCAGAGAATTAACACAAACGAGTCAAGAATCTTGATGAGCGGCCCAGACCATGTAGACGATAAATTAGCAGTAATGAGGCCGGAAACGTTGTACTTGGACATAAAGCCCAAGTCGCCCTCGCCTTGCGTGAGGAATTCAGCTACGACTTGACCTGTTGCCAAGATGACGGGAAGAAAGAATATCGCACGAAAAAAAGTTCGCCCTGCAAATTTTTGATTCAGAATAATGGCAATCATCAATGCGAATAGGACAATAATTGGAATCATAAACAAGGCTTGCCGGAGAAACGGCAATAAATCGTTGTATAATAATTGTCCATTCTCGAAAAGAATATACCGGTAATTCGTCCAAGCAATATACTCAGTTGTCGTTTTCGTTGCCGTAATCGTTACTTTTTGAAAGCTCATATACAAGGAAAAGCCAATTGGGAAAGCCATGAAAATGAGAAAGCCAATAAACCAAGGAGCAATAAAGATCGCGCCTTCCACATATTCGACAAGGGATGAATTTAATCTGAACTTTCGTTTCATCGTTTTACCCCTCCTCGAATCACAACGAAGTTTTGTGCAGGTACATCCAGATCGCCACTGCGGTAGGGCTCCAAATTATAGTTCACGATAATCCGGGTACCATTCTCATAAGTTGTTTCTTTTACATTTGTGGCGAGCGTTTTGTGATTAGCAATAAATTGATCTTGTACGTTACCAAGAGCCTCATTGTATCGCTTATACTGCTCCACAGCGAATGTCTCCCAGTAGGGAAAATAGGTGTTGTAGTACCGAATACCGAACGAATTCACATATTTTTTCGATTCTGCTTGTGTGAATACAAAAGATGGCTCTGCGCCATATTCAATATCCCGTAAAAAGTCGTGCACATCCTCTTGTCGGTTATTCACATATTCCGAAGAATAGCCTACTAGGCCATGCGTAGCAATCTGAACAAAGGGAACCGCCTCATCGGAAAATAAATCATAAGAATGATCATACACTAGCGATTGAATATACTTCATTTGGGGCAGGGCATACAAATTGGCAGACTTCCCTTCTACGCCGCCTAACGAATCTTTGATCGTTTTTAAAATTCGTTCCTGAACATCCCGAGCATGATCTCTGGTCGAACCGAACCCTGAATTATAATCACTGAACAGACTTTGTCCGAGTATATTGACTGCAATTCCGTCCGCACCCATGGTTTTATAGTGTGTCAAGTCTTTCTTGACCATTTCTTCTGCAAATTTATAACTAACCGCTGGTGTTTGTACTCTGTTATATAGCGCACTTACCGATTGATTGCGCCCGGCCAAATTGACGATGGCATGATATTTCTCATCGAAGCCTGCTGCCCCCGTATTGTTCAACGCATATTCGGCCTCCAGATAAACAGGTATTCCGTAGCTGTGGGCATTGTCGATAAATGCTTTCATGCCTTTATCGCCGCCAATACGGGAATCAACGGGAAACGTGTTCCCAAAGGCGCTGTAGCCACCTTTTTGCCAACCCTTAAATGTTAGGGACATATTGGCTATGCCTTTTTCATGCAAGGTATTAACCATATGTGTGGCATCATCTGTCGTGGTCAAATTGAGATATCGCGAGGTGACTAAGCCGTCTTCTTGATCCCCCCCGATAAAGTCTACATGCATAGGAATATTAGGATTAGTGACTGTGACGGGCTTCGCTCCCTTTTCTTTTATCAGATAATTCCGGTATGTTTGAGCCATACCCACATAATCTGACTTTTGGCTGTCCAGCAGATAGTAACGCACAATACGATCACTGCCGAACACTTCATCTCTGTTGTAATCGATATACCCCCATGAATCGGGGACATTCGTATTTCTCGTAGTAAACTGCAGGAAGCTTGATCGGAAATTCATTTGAGTCGTCACCCAGTTATAGTTGCTGAGAACCCCGGCAGGGGCCGCAACGATGTTGGCATATTCATCTCCGTCATGAACGATCGCTACAAAACCTTTGGAACCCGTCTTCATCCCGAATACCGGCATCACAATTTTGTTGCGGTTATTACTAAGTCCTGCGAAGGTGTTGTCTTGACCGTATACAGACTCATCATATATTTTATTGACATTCAGTTGATTATCTTTAAACCGTACCAATGCTCCAGCGCCGTCTGGTATGAATAGATAACTGTCCTGCCCAGCAGCCGTATATTCGGCACCGAAGAAGGGAAACAATCTGGCCCAGACGAGGCCCATGCTCGTTTCCTTAACGCCTTCGCGTATAATCTTCGTCTCTACATAATCGTTTTCGATTCTCACCTCGATCGGGATCGTGAATCCAGTCGCAGGCAGTTCATACACCAATGAGAACCCGCCGGGAATCATCTTCACCTCTTTGACTCGTCCTCCATCCGCTGCCAAGTTTGTTTCCTTCGCTTGCAGGATATTTTTCGAGAAATCGACGTATTGGACCATCAACGGCGAAGCCAGATGCTTTTTCCAGGTCTCGGAAATCTTCTCCTTATCCCAAGAATCCGGGTTTGGAAAAGATCGGTAAACATTTGCGTTCCGTTTATCTTCTACAACAAAATGACCGGTTTTTTCATCCATTTTTAAACGCAGAAGATCGGTTTCGGCAACTTGTTTAAAGTCGCTCTCCTTTGGCAACTGAGAAGCGGCGCTCTTCACCGCAGAAACACTACTTCCCGTCTCTGCCGGCACAATAGCGCGATTTTCCGTTGCTTTGAAGGTTACTTTGATATTCGTCACTGCCAAATAAATGGCGACCAAGAGCAGGATGGTGATGACTGCTGCGGTTTTACCACGTTTGATTATCCTTATCATCTCAAGATCGCCTCCTGATACATTTCTAAGATTAACGATACCAAATCATTGGTCAGTCCTGCTGTAAGAAAGAGGAGAACGCCAATGACCAGCATGGTGCACAGCGTAAACAGGATGTTTAATAGTGTTTCTCCTACACTGTAATTATGAATCCATTGGATTTTCCAAAAGATCAATAAACCGATCCATACAATCATCCCTTGTTCGACATAATGATAAATGGTGGACTCCGACATCGTCAGGACGTTCGAAATAAAGGCAAGAGGTACGCCAATAATGATGTAAGGAATGAGCGCATATGCGCTGGCGATAAAGATATCTCTAAACCTTCCCTCTCCTCGATATATGGAGCTAACGAGATAGTTCGAAATGACCCACGCAATCCATACTGTGAAAAATTGTGTAAATATCGAGTAAATATCCACATGAGTCGAAGCGTTAAATGAAAAACTGGTAACAAGTCGCTTGATCACTAGAGATGCATATACGCAAGCTAAGATGATAATCGCACTCAAATAGCTTCCTTTACCTTCATACCTTATCGCGATAAAACCATCAATCGGATGTTTCATCATGTAAAATACATGCTTGAAATTCATAAGAAAGCTAGTTTGTATCCGCTGCCTATTGCGCCATTTATCACGAAGCCTTCTTGTATAAGTCACTTTACTAAGCAGTACGTATAATAGTCCGCTGATAAAAAGTAAGCTGGCAATCCAAGAGAAGTTTTGTTGCAGCCAACTCATTCTAATTTGCCAAAAGGCGTCCGAGTACCCTTCCTGATTCCCTGCCTCCTTATATAGTCTTAACGCATCAGGATACTGTTCCTTTGTAAATGCCGCTTGGGCTAATCCCATGATGGCGGGTGTAAATTGCGCATTCATTCGAAGGACTTCCTGCCAAGATTTTTCACTATCTTGATATAACCCAGCAAGCGTCTGTTGATTCGCTTGATCTACCTTTTGACCAAATTCCGATAAGCGAAACACTTGAACGATATTCTCCTGATCGTCCAATATGTATAATTCATTCCTACTGTTCACATCAAGCGCAACAGGACTTTTCAAGAGGCCGACTTGAGATGACCCGACTGCCGAAGCGCCGCCCCAAAAGTACAACAGGTGGCCTGACGCATCATAATGACTAATATATTTGAATTGCTGATCCACAACGATCATATTGCCGCTTTGGTCAACGGCCACATCAATCAGCTGCGGACCTGAAGTTACAGGGCCTACGGGCACAGCTCCGGGAACCACTTCGCCGAAATTTCTATTGCCACTGCGAAGTAAATTGTTTCCTTTAATATTTAATTTCTTTAATTGGTCGCTCTTGGCCATACCGCCGGTGACCGTATAGATATAGCCATTTTTATCGGTAGCAACACTGTTGATCGTCTCTGGTCTCTTAGCGACTTCATTGGCATACATTTTTTTGGTGTATAACATGCGCTTCAGAGCGTCTAGCGGAGAAAGAGCCGTTTTGTTTGCTCCGAAAAAGCCCTGAAACTTGCCCTTCGGATCAAGCAGGACGATTCCCTCGTAACCGCCATGCACCGCGATATACAGGAATCCCCTTTCATCTACCATCACCTTGGCAGGATCGTAGACAAATGTCGCCGGGATGTATTTGGATTCCGGGCGTTTGAATTCCGTTTGCAGCTTACCGGTCTTATCCAGCTTAACGACTCTTTTGTTTCCCGTGTCTGCAATATAGATATCGCCTTCCTTGGTAACAAATATCCCTTCTGGCTTATTGAGAGGACTTTCATTAAGGGTCAAATAACGAATCAGTTTCCCTGTTTCCGTCAGATGAACGATCCGGTTGTTCCCTGTATCTACAATATAGACTTCGTTCTTCGCATCGATAAAGATGTCCTTCGGATTACTAAGTGGTGAAGGGACTTTAACGGATGGCTGCTTAGGATCTGTTGTATACAAATCCTCTCCGATTACATCGAGCGGAAAGTAGGCTGGTTGAAGCCATATTTGATTATTGTAACTGTCCTTCGTATAAGTCTTATATTTCACTTCGGCATGTGTAGTTGTTGGCAACAGCGCCGTGCACAAGATGATCAAGGAAAGGAATAGCCTCCACCTGTGGCATCTTATTTTCATGCTCAAACCTCCATTTCTGTCTCTTCCTTCCATTAGATACGGTACAGCTTTATCTGTCCAAACAAACCGTATGAACGCAGCTTATATTCTGGTGTATAACCGTCGCCTTCTTTGCGGAAAGAGGCCCAATTGGTCGTCGATGTATCACCGGATATTTGGTGAAATGGGCCGAGCATGTTACGTGGGCTCCCCATTACTTCGATTTCAATTTGGTTGTCTCCCTCGTTGAGATACGCCGTCAAGTCAACTCGGTTGGCAGCCCGCCAAGGCACGTGCCCCGCCGTTTGCCCGTTTGCTCGAACTTCAATCGTTACCGCGGAGTACTCACCAAGCTCCAACACTGTCCGTGCCATTGAATGGTTATCCATAGTGACATCGAAATGGTAGATGATACTGCCGCAATAATGCGCATATCCTTGCTTGCACCAATCTCCGAAAATCAACGTTTCAGGCTCTCTCACAACATACCTGTCAGCATCAACACCGAAATCACCGATTAAGTACATATCCTCCACTTCCATACGGTTATGGTACTTACAGGATATTAGCAGTTCATTCTCACCTTGCTTCAGTCCAGGAAGAAGCACCTTATCAAACGTTCGGTCGAGAAACCAGCCTACAGTAAGATTGGAAACCGTTTCACCATTGAGCGCAATATCGTAATAAGCTGCAGATTCTATAACGAGATACACATCATGAATCGGCACGTCCGACACTTGAAAGGTAAATCGGAATGCTGCCGATGTCCCGTTCTGTGGATGAGGATCGTCAATCCATTTATACCTTTGCTCAAGGCCGTTATAATAAATTTGTCTCATATCCAAAGCTTCGCGAATTGCCCTTTGAGCTTGCCATACACCGGTTTCTTCCGACCAATCACCATCCCTTAATCGATAGGAGCAGGTGTCCAGCGTCAATACGTTAGGCATCGTGCGTGTAAAACGGCAAATTGGTCCAAGCTCAAGAGCCGTCGAGGAAGTCTCATGAGCCCTGCACGAAGATTCTTCCGCTATTAAACTAACTGCTGCTTTAGTCGTATTCATGATGAACAGCTTGGAATCTGCCGGACCAAACTCAGCTTCGAAATGAACGTACCCTTCACGGACGACGATCTCTATCTCCTTCACCTCACCTGTCAGCGCATCCCATTCTTCCACACATCCTTCGCCTTCCATGCGAATGGTTATTCGATGTGTGCCCACACGGTCGTTATTCACGACAAACAAGGCTCGGCAATCGCCTATGTCCCTTAACATATATAACATTTCAGGCGCTTCTTTCGATTGCCTGTTCGTCAAGCTGACTCGCCGTGGCAGAATGCCCTCCAGGGTCGAAACTGTATCTTCAACGTCACCTACGACGGTCATATTCACATGGTCGTATAGCTCAGGTAGCAGCTCTGATTGTCTGCCTTCGATCATCGTCGGAGGCGACCCGACGGCAATCACTTTTCCCCCTGCCTCCAGGAACGCTGACAGAAGCCGAAAAGTGCTGCTTAACATCGTCTGTATAACGGGAATGACGACGATACGATAGGTCACTAGATTCACAGCTAGTTTATCCCCGTGTATTTCCCCTGTTTCCGCCAAAATCGTCTCATCGCCGAGATCGAAATCATAGTGTGCACTGAGTAATTTGCCTAGAAAAGCATTGAATTCATGACCATATGTATTCGTTGCGGAGACATCCCTATCTTTCCCGCGGGCAGGGAAGCCGTACGGACCTGTCCCAACCATACTCCAAGCGGTGGAAGAAGGATGCAGGACAAGCACATCGCGAATTGGCCTGCCTTCCGTCAAAACTGAAGCCAATCTGGCAAAATAATTGTCCACCACATGATTGTATTTCCACCAGCTCGTATTGTAGTTGAATACAGGAGGATAATCCCTCTTCCTGCACCCCTTGATCGAATAAAGTGCCAAATGCTGCGACCTCATATTGACACCGAGCACGTATTGAAAATCTCCCACCCATTTTTGTCCCTCGAAGGTGAACGCCCAACCGGTGCATCCATACGTTTCGGAGAGAACGAACTTTCTACCGTATTGATTCGCTACACTTGTGCATTGCTTAACCGTGATGTATTCGTTCGTCTGCTCGTTTAACATATCGATTCCCGGAACATGCTGATACCTGTAGTTAGGCATAATGGCTCCACAGACGCGGGTGGCAGTACCCAAATTATTTTCCCAGAGGAAATGGCCAGTGAAGTCGATCCCGTTATTCTCGCACCATTCACCCAGTTGCTTAGAGTACGATTCGCTGAATCGTTCGGTGAGCGTCCACCAGTAATCATGACGCGCTTGCGAGGAATACGCGCCATTGAAGTACATGTAGGGGATGACATCCAAGAGATCATAACCCCGTCTTTCTCGAAAAAAGTCAGGAAATGTTAGGGTCCACGGGAGCCAACCGCGGCCAGGAGTAAACTTACAGTGGCTGTCATGCACGCTAGGTTCATCCGTAAATACGCCGCGAATCGTTTTGCCAAAATGATCCCCTACTTCTTTCTTGTAGGCTTCATAAGTGATGTCAATAAAGGCCTGAACTGTCTCTGGATTCAAGTTGTCAGGCGGCGCTTCGTTGTTGAACCAAGCACTGCGCTCAGAAATTTCTACGCGAAATACTAAGAGGACTTCATCCTCATTCAACGCGATATATTCGCCATCATGCAGTCTTTCGCAGCGAACCAAGTTTCTTTCGTCGATGACAGCCTTAAACAGCGCCATACTGTCTGTCAAATCGTGCGGACCAATCTGCATGCATATCTCCAATGTCAAACCTTTGGCACGGAAAGCGTCCCCGCCTCTGTCCTGCACAAGTCCGCCAGCAAATCCGGATGGCCAGCGGTCCTCGTCGTACAACCACACCTGCATGCCGAGATCCTCAGCTGTTTCCACGGTCTTCCGGGCGAGTGCCATCCACTCGCGACCCATGTAATCGGTTTCTAATCCATCGCGGGAATGGATAAAAAAGCCGCCCATTCCCTGTTCCTTCATCTGATTTACTTGACGGACCAGCTCATCTTCTTGCAATTCATCATTCCAAGCCCAGAATGGCACCGACCTGCATTCGACCGATGGATGATCGAATTTATGGCGTAATTGTTCGCTTACTTCCATCGGCATCCGCCTCCTTTTCTGAAGCCACCTCTGACCATGGTCATCTTCTAGCCATTTTACGCCTGCAGGATCAGGATACTCTTGGGCTCTAGCTCAATATCACCGCTGATGCTTAGATTGCTCAGCAGCTCCTTCTGAACGCTGCTGCCTACATTCATTTTTTGAATTTGTTCGGTGTGGTTCATAACAAAAGTAAAGCGATCTCCGTCTTTCTCGCGCTGCGTGACCTCAACTCCCGGCGGTGCGTCGTACAATTGTGAAATCCCTTTCCGTTCGCATAAAGCCTTGATCCATAGCTGCATAAATTCTCGACTTGGGTCTGTAGCTGCATACCATGCCTCGCCCTTCCCGAAGTGATGATAGGTCACGCACGGTGATCCGCGGTAGAAATCACGGTCGAATTCTGCGAGCGTTTCCGCTCCTTCCAGATGAACAATTTCACAAACTAAACCGCATTCATACGATGCTTGAAGCTTTCCAAACCCCTGCTTCATGACCATACCATTTCTTTGGTCTGGAAAAAGAGGATCGATTTCTTCTACCCAGATGCCCAGCAGCTTACGCAGCTCACCTGGATAACCACCAGGTGTAACCAAATCGTTTTCATTCACGATCCCGCTGTAAAACGAGGTCACAAACGTCCCGCCATTCGCTACAAAATGCTCCAGCTTTTGCGCGTACCCGGGTTTTACCATATAGAGCAATGGGGCCAGTACCAAATCGTATTGACTTAATTCCGTATCTACATGGATGAAATCTACTTGAATATGATTCTCGTAAAACGCATCATAATATTTTTGAATTTGATCTAAGTACTTGATATGAGCAGATGGTCCGCCACCAAGTTCTACAGACCACCAATTCTCCCAGTCAAACAAGATGCCGATTCTGCTCTTCACTCGCGAATCMAATAGACGATCGCCTAATTGCTGTAATTCCTTTCCGAGCTCCGCACATTCCTTGAAAACTCGCGTGTTCTCGTGGCCTGCGTGATCAATGACAGCTCCATGGAATTTCTCATACGCGCCAAGGGAGCGCCGCAATTGAAAGAACATAATGGACTCCGCACCACGGGCAATTGCCTGATAGCTCCTGAGCCGCATGACATCTGGGCGCTTGACGGGATTCACGGTTTTCCAGTTAATCACACTAGGACTTTGCTCCATTAACATAAATGGAGCGCCGTCTTTCAGTCCGCGCATGAGATCGTATCGGAGTGCCATATAGCTTTCCGGTGTATGATTCTCGGTGTAGATGTCCAGCGCCGCAATGTCTAAATGGGGTGCCCATTTGAAATAATCAAGCGGCTTGTAAGTCCCGTTTCCTTGGAAATTAGTCGTCACAATCGCATCGGGTATTTCAGCTTTGATGGCATTGTATTCGATCAGATAACAGTCTAGCCAGCTATCGGAGTTAAATCGGTAATAATCGAGCGTAATGCCTTGAAAAGCCGTTTGATCGGAATTTCCGCCTGACAGACCCTCGCTTAACGCGCTAGGGAGTACAATTTCATCCCAATCGTAAAATGTATGTCCCCAGAAGCGGGTATACCATGCTTGATTTAACTGCTCCAAAGTGCTGTAACGTATTTTCAACCAATCTCGAAACGCTTTCTCGCAATTCTTGCAGTAGCAGCGATTGCCAATTTCATTGTTTACGTGCCACAGCAGCAAAGCCGGATGATTTTTGTATCGTTCGGCCAGCTTCCGTGCCATGATTCCGGCAAAATGACGGAAGGTCGGGCTGTGCGGACAAGAATTATGTCGTCTGCCRTATGTTCTTTTTTTCCCATCAGAGGTCACGGTTAGAACATCCGGATATTTCCGCGCCATCCAAGCCGGATGTGCAGCCGTACTTGTTCCCATGCACACTTGAACGCCATTGGCATGCAGCATATCCATCACTTCATCCAGCCAATCGAATCGGTAAGTCTCCTCATCCGGCTGATTCAAGGACCAAGAAAAAACATTGAGTGTTGCGATGTCGATACTGGCTAATTGAAACAGCCGCATATCTTCCTCCCATATTTTCTTCGGAAACTGTTCGGGGTTATAATCACCGCCGAATACTATTTTCCGGAACTTGCGGCTGATCATAGGTTAACCTCCAGTTTCACAGCATCTTGGAATCGCAAGCCATTATGCAGGACAAGAGCAGTCACCCAGGATGGGTTCCATTTATTGCTATGACCCCGGTGATGCCAGTAGGTTTGAAAAAACCCTTCTCCCTGCTCGCCAACAATAGTAAAATTCCATTCTCCGGACTTTGTGCATATTCCCTGTCCCATTGCATTGAATACCATTCGTCCTAATTGCTCATATTGGGTTTTTCCGGTTAACTGGCCGAAACGCCAAAATTCGAAGGTCGGAAAAAAAACATCAAGATGATGATTTTGCACACTGACTCCCGGCCAGCCTGTGGCGGTAAATCCCATGTTCCTGAACTGAGATCCCCGATCAAACACCGGGTTCCACATATATACAAAAGTAAGGAGCCAATCCGCCGATATTTCGGCCCATTCACAATAACGCTCATGATTGGTAAGCACAAATAATTCATAAGCAGCCAGAAAGAAGTACATGCCAGCTTCCTTATCCTCGCAGCTCGCATCGAGCGTAGAACGAGCAAACGGTCGTTCAAATGTCATGGCGTGCTGCTCGTAATAACACTGCATCATTTGCTCAGCAGCCTTCAAATACTTGATTTTACCTGTGACACGGTAAGTCTTTACAACAGCGATCAGACAAGGCAACCCAGCGGCTGTAATCCTATCTTCGGCCGAACGGCCATCGGACAGCCAGGCTGCTGGATAAATACCTGACGGCATGGCCGCGGTAAGGAAGAAGTCACTCGATTCTTCAACAGCCTTCACCCAGGAATTTGGCACTTCCCTGCCCATTTCCCGGAACAGAAGGATGACTTCCGCCAAATCAGCTATGCTTTCCCCGAGAGCTCGGCTGGAGACAACAGCCTGTTTATTCCACTTGAAGTCATCCCATTGCCCATCCGCTAGACGGTAAGAACTGTGCCTTATTCCCGAAACCTCAGTCCGACTTTCACGCAAATAAAAATCGATGGCCTGTTCACAACGGGCGATTCGTTCTTCCTCTTTGTGCATAAACCCTAGCTTGGCGTCGCACCATGCCAACTTCAAACATTGTCCAGTCCACCCGTACATATAGTGAAGCGGACGATTGGAAGCGTTACCGAAATCATTCGAATCCGTAAATTTCACGTATCCCGCGGCACCAAATTCATTTGTCCGCCATCTATCATCCATTGCGTTCTTCTTCAACTGGATCATCTCTTCGAGCGAGTGCGGATTTGCCCCTTTCGGCGCATACAGCTCTATGCCTTTCCGAACAATTTCGCGAAAACCTTGACCAGGATGAGCGACAGATCCCCAATCCAGAGCGTATTCTTTCGTTAAAGAAAACCCGGAAATGAAGTCCAAATAACCGCCGAGGTAAGGGGCTGTTTTGTTTTTACCGACATAATACATGTCTTTCTCACCATTAAACATCAGAACACCGCTCATAGCAGCTAGAATCATTCTCTGTTCCTCTTGAACCGCTCCAAGTGAGCCGTAGTGCACAACGCCATCCGCTGTTTCCTTGTACGCAGGTAACGAAAACAAAGAAAAAAAGCGAGCTTCTGCAGCATCGTTCCATGCCACATTCACGCAAGGGATCGGTAATCGATGTTCCTCGCATATCAAACCTTTATCCTTACCTAATCCAAGTCGCGGAACAACACGGCTCGGATCTGAGGAAGGATTATTGTTGTAAATGAGATGAGGAATGGTCACCATTTCATTGCTCATCTTTGGCAGTGCGAAATGAAGTCCTATCGCTACATCACGCAGGATCCCATGCGTCAAATTTTTCCAAGTCGCATTCATTTTTAGTACATGATGCTCATCGAAGGTTAACTCCATCGTAAACGTTAACGCTTTCAATGATCCGCGGAACCGAATCAAGTTGGGTCCTGCAGTGATTTGTACACCCTCTAACCCTACAAAATCTGAACGCCACGGTCTTCCAGTGGAAAAGCTCAGCATCTCATTCAAATATCCTGAGAAATGAGGGGACTGTTCTCCCTTGTTTTGCAAAATAAGCTGAATGCCTTTAGGCGTACGCGTTATAGCTGCCCGTTTTTGCTTATCTCGGCTAACAATGGTATACATGTGTCGTCCCCTCCTCTCTCGTTCAATATGGAGATCAAGAATCGATCCAATGTTGGGTTGAAACCTACTCTACCCGTAAGCGGCAAACAAACGAAGTAGAACTTCCCTTTACCAACTGGCTTCACTCCAATAACTGGCAGCTTTTTTTTGCCGTTCGGTTCTCCATGAGACTCATAGGCGAAAGCAATTGGATCAAATCCTTCTCCTTGCAAATAACAATTGGTTAGTCCATCTATCCTGTCATTCGTCAAGTTATAAAAATAGGAGAGATCATCCACTTTCATCCACTGCAAATGCGGATTCTCGGTTTGGGAGGCTAACGTGTACAATCCGCGTAATTTATTTGTTCGAACAAGCGTATTTTCGATCTCCCAAGGGTCACTGTCCGGACCGCGCAGAAGCAAAACGGCCGTGGCTCCTTGACGGAC
This sequence comes from Paenibacillus sp. 2RAB27, assembly GCF_052115445.1. Lineage (NCBI taxonomy): Bacteria > Bacillati > Bacillota > Bacilli > Caryophanales > Paenibacillaceae > Paenibacillus > Paenibacillus sp. 2RAB27. The sequence continues at coordinate 165,317 of NZ_JBFRGR010000009.1, read as the reverse complement.
CTTCTCGAGAATGGATGTCTGATGACGGTGGAACGCTGCCTTAGAAGAAAGAAGAAGCGAGCCTTCTTTCTGTGTATCTCCGTCATACGATTTGCCTTCAATGTTTAGCAGGGAGCAAATCAGTTCGGCTTCGGCATCTAGATAAGCGATCTTCTGGGAATTCGGATTTTTCGTTTTGGCAAACGCCTCAAAAGAGAATCTTTCCTGATTGATCAACTCCCCGTTTTCATCCAGCAATACGACGTCCAAGTACAAATTCTGTCGATCTAGTACAGATGGAACTGAAAAACTTATTGTTCCTGCATATTTGGAACTCGCCATAGGTACAGAGCCTGTCATTTCGTAATTGCCGTAATCCCGATTATCGTCCCGAAGTGTAGCAATGAAACGGCACCGGTCATAATCTTTGGCTGTATCATTCAATATCCAGACTTCGATTTCCAGCGTTTCCCCTTCATACACCTTCCAACGGTCGCACCTTAAATGGATCCTTACCGGTTCCAAACATTCCTTATAGGTGAAGTAGGCTGGTTTCGGAATACGATCCACACCAACCAGGGCTTTCATCCAGCCTGCAGGCCATGCGTCAATGAGCAGATGAATGGCGGTTGAAACCACCAAATCGGCCCTTCTTCGCCATGCGTCTGTCATCAGCTTCGTCGCCAGACATTGGTGCTTTTGGCTAGCCTCGACCCATTCATGAATCGTAGACTGTTCTGCGAACCAATCGCCGTGCAAACCGTAGGTTTGAGCTCCAGTGATTTTGTTTGGCAGCCATTTCTCCGTCTCTGAGGAGGGAAGCCATTCGCTCGGGTAACGGCTCATCATCAATTGGACATGATCCAGTCCTTCCGTGCCATATTCTCCACAGCCTGCTTTCCATCCCGTCCGAATCGAAGGAAGGAAACCCTTATACATTTTACCTACGGATATCGTATTGTTCGTATACCACATGTTATAACAATGAAAATCGGGCAGTCCTTCATGGGTGGGAGGGTTGTAATCCCCGTCCGCGTTTTTGACTACACGATCCGGATTTTCAATGAAAATTGCCTGTCTAGCGGCAACGAAAAATGCTTCCAGCTCGTTCCGATGCAGATGACGGTGGCCTTTACGCCTCTTCTCCGTTCGGGAAGGTTCATTAATCAATGAAACCATGATCGACGATGGATGACTGCGGATCAGTCTCTCCATTTCCGCTGCTTGTCGGACGCCTTCTACAAATTGGTTGCGGCGGATAAATCCAAATGTTGGAAGATCACATTGATGCATCATGCCGAGCATATCGAAATAGTCATATATTTCTTCCTGAACAGGGCGTTGTGTTATACGGTAAAAGTTCAAATTAGCATATTTGGCGATCAAAATATCATCAATAAGCTGTTCGAAATCGTTGTTCATGACACATTGCTGCAAGTGCCCCATCTCATTGGCGCCTCTTAACATAATCGGCTGATTATTGAGATACAACGTTCCTTTCGGTGTGTCCGTTTCATCCATATGAAATTTGCGCATCCCGAAGGTTCGTTCTTGGGTATCCAAGCATTCTGATTGGCTCATTATCTGTGCACGAGCTATATATAAAAATGGTGTTTCCGGCTCCCACATCCAGAATGACGGAAAATCCACCTTGTAGCGATAATAATTAAGACCTGGACCAGCGTAAGCAGCTTGAAAAGAGATCGGCCCTAATCCTTCACTGGTAAAATTTTTAGGTAAGATTTCAAGAATCAATTCGAAATTTTCCTTAAGCATATTCGTCGTATTAACGACATCAATCCATACTTCCACGAAGCTGTCATCGATGTTAGGCCGAACAAAAATGTCCTGAATAAACAGCGTTGACCGCTCTTCCAAATACACCGAGTTATAAATACCGGCACCTGACGGACAATGACTCCATCCGCTGGATGAATTATCCCATCCTGGCCCAGTTGCTGCGTACATTTTATCTCCGTCCAGCTTCGTGCCGCCTACCCCCATCATTGGAAAGTCGTTTACTACTTCAACGACCAATGTGTTAAGGTCCTGCAGCAAGTCCGTCACGTCGAATTCAAAAGGTGCAAAGAGTCCCTCATGGCTGCCTATGCACTTACGATTGAGATATACGGTCGCTTTGTAGTCAACCCCTTTAAATACAAGGTAGACTCTCTTTCCAACAGGCACGGCTGAATAGGAAAACTCTCTGCGGTAAAACCCCGTCCATTTGCCGTTTTCACCCGTCGGCCCGCGGAAATCAGGAACCATCACATTCTCCCATTCCCCAGTTCCTTCCAGCACATTCGTAAAATCAGCATCCTCCGTTGCTTGATACCGAAATTGAAATTCCTTACATATTTGCCGTTTGCGTTTCATTGCGGAGGATGGAGCCAAATTTCTCATAAAAGGGCTGTACGTTTCACGCAACAGCTTCAAACCCTCATTGAAATCCGCGATTTGTTCCTCATAGGAGAGAACAGAAACGTTCTTTGCTCTTTCCGTACCCGGCGTGAAATATTTTTTCTCATAAGCCACGGGAGGAATCTCCCGCAATCCGTCTTTATTTCCGGGATGTTCGCGGAACGCAATCTCCGCAAACGGATCCTGATGTTTGATTGGCTCCAAACTTATCTCCCCTTCTGCGGAACCCATACCGCATAGATTCAACTCAACCAGCTGCGATTTCAAAATCGAGTGTGTACCCTTCCGTGTCCTTAGGGTACATCCTTACTTCTGTCGTGCTAAAGCGCTGTATCCAGCAGCGTTCTTCGCTCAAGAACGGTTCAACGATCTCTTGGATGCGTTCATCTAAGAAATTGTCCGTAACGTTCCATGTTCCGAAGCCCATTTTCCCGCTCGATCTTAGTTCTACCGGACAATCGGAGGGCAGCAGCCAATCGGCGATCACAACGACGCCTCCATTTTCAGCTCTTTTGACTACCGCCTGCAATGCTGCATTGGAGAGAGATGAGCCTCCCACCATTATCAATTTTGGACTTCCGAGCTGCTCTGCGCTCACTTGTTCGTCAAACACAATCACATTTTGAACAGGATAAAATAACGGATGAACTCTTCTTCCATCGCTGGAAACATACCCATGTTCTAATGGAAATTGTTCGTAGGCTACATTACTTTTCAATTCATGTCTCGGAAAGTCGTAGCCTGGGATATGCATGCAGCTGCCGTGAGCAGGTATTGCACCTCTGCTGAGCAAATGCCAGATGTGAAACACACTTTGGGAACCACCCAAATCAGTGAGTGTCCGATTGCCGAACAATCTTTCATTTTGGCCGTAATTGCTGTCATCTGAATGAATGATGACGATATCCGGATTTGCTTGTGAATGGTGCCAAGACAAGGTATGTTCAGGTATGAATTTATGAACGAACTCTTTCCATACATCTCCGAATTCAGTTGTTTCAAATCCTGTATGACGATGTTTCATTAAAACATCGATATTTTCTACGAACAGATGGGATGGTCCCATTAAGTAGCCCAGCCTTAATGCTGATGCGAATTCCTGCGGAGAATGCCCAGGGAATCCTTGAAAGCGGGTGAACCACTCTCCTGTATCCGGCCCCCACAAGTCGGCGCATATCCATAGCGCTCTGCCATATTGTTTGGCCGCTCCCAAAGCGGTGGATAACTGCAAGGATTGAAACGATTCCTTCATGATCTTAGGGCAAATGTCCATCCCCGCTCTGGCAACCGTATGAAACATAGTTGGAAATACATGCTCCGCAATCAATGGCATGGATGTGCGGGATGCTCCATTTTGTTCTAAAACGTTTTGTACATGCTGGACATGTGACCGAATCGACCGCTCAACCTTGGCGCGCGACTCTGCCAAGTCCCTTGCATCGGTGCTGCCCCAATGCGGGAACCAGCCATCATGCCGATATTGTCCGGCGTTTATTTGCAAATGTTCAGGTTCATCATACAGAAGTCCGATACACCGTCCCGAATTTGCGGCCTGCACAATCGCCTTATCGGGCAGGTCGTACCGGTTCGTTCCTTCCGTCCATGGCCCGTTTATATTTCCGTATTCATTGCCGAGGCAGATGTCTAATCCCGCTTCCGCGATATCCGTCAAGAGTTCTGAATACCCTTTCATTTCTGGAATCACATGATGAACATAAAAGTCCGCGTCTAACTCTTTTAGAGCTCGAAGAAATTGATCAGGCTCTGGCTTTGGATCTTGAGACGGACTGAGACTCCCYGTTCCAGTCCTCATAATAAGCTCAGAAGCATCTCCTGCCCATGAATCCTGCCATGCAACAACTGGGCCCTGTATGCCTAATTTCGGTTTATGCGTCATAGACATTCTTCACGTCCTAACTGCGCTCTCAAAGGATTTGCGGATCAAATCCAAACATTCCGCTACTTCTTCCGGCTTTGCATGCTCCAGAATCAACGGGACATCCGGCAATCGACTGGCAAGCAACGCTGCATACACATGCCAGTCTGCTTGCCCCGCCCCTACCCGAGGTGTCGTGAATACGCCGTCATAGTAGAGCGTGTCTTTGGCATGCGCAATCGGAGAATAGGTAGCAATGCAGTCGAAAATATTCGACATAGCCGCTTCCTGTCCGCTCAAATCTTCTTGCGTCAAATAATTGAATGGATCCATAATGAGCGCCAACCCTTCGGTCCCAAGCTGTTTCATCATTCGGACACCTTGCTCAGGACTCGCCAGCACATTAAGTGCAAATCCTTCGATGACTAATACCGCATCTTTCTTCACTGCTCGGTTCCGTAAACGGTCAATGATGTTCAGCAGTTCATTCCAGGCTTCAGGAGTCCGATTACCTTCAAAATCACGCCAAGCATTGGTAGGGTGAAGACTTCCCGTTTCCGTCGCGATATACCGTGTTCCATAGGCCGAACATAGGTCGATCATCTTCTCTAGCTGTTTTAGCTTATCTTCCCGTTTCTGAAGGTTCGGATTCAATAAATTGGTATAGGCCGACAAACCTACGATGGAAATCCCTTTTTTCTCAAAGATGGCTCGAATTTTTTCAGCTCGTGTCAGTGAAAATGGTTCATCATCCATAACCTGCATAGCCTGCTTGGGGTCGATTTGTACATAAGTCAACCCATGTTTGCAAGCGTCCTCGGCGATAGCTTCCGCGCTCCAGCCTAAGTATATGTAACTCATAAAACCGAGTTTGTTCATAATCCATCGCTTCCTTTCAGCACGTCGCTTCTTTCCACTACACAGCCTTCTTGGCTGGAAATAACCATGGATGTCGTCATAGCAACCGTTTGTAAGTTATCTTCCGAAGTAACCGGCGGACGCTTGCCTTCCTCCAGGGCAGTCATGAATGCAAGCATGGACCCTGCGAAGGCGTCCGGGAACCATGTTCCTTTCAGCTTAATCTCATGTACAACGTTTTTGTGCTTATTTAACGCCATATAGAGCGTTTCTTGCGTACACCAGAGGCTCCCTTCCGTCCCGTCAATCCACCATGTGTTGCTATGTGAACGGTTTGCTTTGGCAATATTGTTAAAAAGCAGCGAAGCCATGAGCTGGTTTCGTCCCCCTTTTGGACCAAACTCGACATTAGCTGAATAGATCAGAGGGTCAATCGCGTTTTGCTGCTTCAATTGAGCTGTCGTGCAGTGTACTCGAGACCACTCTTCTTCTGGGTTAGGATTGAAATATCGGCATAAATCCACATAGTGGACACCGTGATCGACAATATTGAAATTAGGCATGTTCGTCCACCACTTACCGGCTTGGTCTTGGAACGAACGCATCTCATGATGGATGCTGTATACCTCACCGATGAGATCCTGTTCAAGGAGCATTTTCAGCGCTTTATGAGCCGGAGCCCAACGAGCCTGCTGGTTGACGCTAAGTACGATACCCAGTCGGTTTACTTCTTGACTAAGCACTTGAGCGTGCTCTAAATTTAGAGCTAATGGCTTTTGGCATAACACAGGCCTAGGTGCCTTGCCAATCAGTTTCAGCACTTCAAGTCTTGGTTCTGGATGGATCGCTAAATCTATGAGACCAACTTCATCATTTTGCAATAATTCATTAACATCAGTCGTCCAATGCGGTATATCAAATTTTTGTGCTGTCATGCGAGCCGCTTCCTCGTTAACATCACAGACAGCCGCAATATGCAAGCCATATTTACGATAAGCGGGCAAATGCGCTGTATTCGCTATGGTACCGCAGCCAATCAAGCCGATTCCGTATTTCTTCAAGTCCGGAATATGCTGCTTTCTTGGCAAATAATCCTCTGGTCTAATGAATTCCATGGTATCACCTCTTAATTACTACATTACATCACTACGAAAAAACATTTATAGGCTGTTCATGCTTTTTTTAGGGAGCATTCAACCACATCGATAGGATCTTTTGCTCGCCATATATCATCCTATATTCCATGATAAGTAACACAGTGGTGCAGTCGTAGGCAAGAAAAAACCACCGAACGCTATGCGCAAGGTGGTCTACTCAAATAATTAATTGCATGGAACATCAACTTTGCAACTGTGAATACAATCATGAATGACGAACCAATGTCCCTATTTGCGCTTTGCTTTGCTTCTCCGCAATCAGCAAGTAGGTTTTCCCCGCTACCGCGTTAAACTTTGTTAGAAACTCCGACGTAATGGTTTCAACCGGTTTTCCATCCGTTTCCACAATAAGAGCCGATTGCGGACGTCTGCACGTTACTGTGCATAATTGGCTTTTCGTCGCTTTAATGACGCAGTGGGTTAGTTCGCCATCCTCCCACTCCATCTCGATCTCGAAGCCTCCACGGGCGCGAAAACCACTGATTCTACCTCGCTGCCAAGCCTTAGGCAATGACGGTAGCAGCGCAATCTCCCCACGGTGCGATTGCAGGAGCATTTCGGCAATTCCCGCTGTTGCACCGAAATTTCCATCAATCTGAAACGGCGGATGATTGTCAAATAAATTCGGCAGTGTCGAGAGGGAAAGCAGTAAGCGAAGATGCTCATAGGATTGTTCCCCATCCTCCAAACGAGCAAAGAAATTAATGATCCAAGCCCGGCTCCAGCCTGTTTGTCCGCCCCCATTCTCCAACCGGCGCTCCAGTGTCCGTTTGGCCGCTTCCGCCCACTCCGGCGTGTGCCTTGGATGAATGATTTCTCCTGGATGGAGCGCGAACAAATGTGATATGTGGCGATGGCCCGGATGAACTTCATTCCAATCCTCCACCCACTCCTGCAGCTGTCCGTGCTTGCCGATTTGCGGCGCCGGCAGCTTACGCAGCGTAAGTTCCCATTTCTGCCGAATCGTCTCGTCCGTTCGAAGTATGCCCGCAGCTTCCATACACGAACTGAGCAATGTATAGATGATTTGGGTATCCATGGAAGGACCTATACTCAGACATCCTACGCTTCCGTCAGGGCCGATAAATTTATTTTCAGGAGAAGTAGAAGGCCCGGTAACGAGACGCCCCTTTTCGTCTTCAAACAAATAGTCCAGGAAGAATTCAGCCGCTTCCTTCATTACCGGATACGCCCGTTCACGAAGAAATTGTTCATCCAAGCCGAACCGGTAATGCTCCCAGAGATGCAGTGATAACCAAGCGGCACCCATTGGCCAAATTGAACCTGGAATATGATTCCCTTCAATTTGCGTGGATCCCCACATATCGGTATTATGGTGAGCGACGAATCCATTGCATCCGTATACCTTCTGCGCTGTTTTCCTGCCATGTGGCCGCATACGATCGATCAAATCAAACAACGGCTCATGGCATTCGGACAAATTGCAAACTTCCGCAGGCCAGTAATTCATCTCCGTGTTAATATTGATTGTGTATTTTGACTCCCATGGGGGTGTAAAACTTTCATTCCATATGCCCTGTAAATTCGCAGGATTTGAACCAGGGCGGGAACTAGCCATAAGCAAATAACGGCCGTATTGGAAAAACAGAGAAATAAGCCCCGGATCTTCGCCACCGTCTTTGTACCGTTGAAGTCTGACATCCGTTGGCAGTACTTCGATTTCACTTGCATCTTTAGGACGTCCCAACTCCAGCTTTACTCGACCAAATTTGGACGCATGATCCGAAATGTGATCCTGCTTGACCCGTTCGTATCCCTTACTTGCCGCATGAACCAACTGTTGAATACACTCGGCTTGGGGGTCCTCATGACGGAAGGTTGTTGCTGCCGAAAGATAAATGGTAACCGCTTCCGCCTGTTGAACAGTGAGGAAATCACCGATTACTTCCACCGTTCCGCCTTCTGGTACGGCTTTCACTGCCGTGCAGTATGTCACACCGTTTTTCCCGCTTTCACCACTCATCACCAAAGTATCGTTGTCGACCCTATGCGTACCTTCGTCAAAAGGTCTGCGACTCAAATGCATTCGGAGATTTAAGGTTGCAGGTCGATTGCAGGTGATTCTGAGCACCAACACCTGATCGACCGCACTGCTGAACAATTCCCTTTCATGCAAAACATCGTTTAAACAATAGTTTACATGGGCGATACCCTGCTCAATGTCCAGATCCCTATAATAATTGGAAATCATCTTTTTCTCCCCGTCGTGATAAAAGTGCAAATCACCTAACGGCTGATACGGACGCAAAGACTTTGGATTGGACATGAGTCCCATTTGTGCCAGTTCTTCTGCTTCTATTTGTTTCCCTTTTTGTAACAAACGGCGTACTTCCGGAAAATATTTTCGACCGTCAGGATTATCTCCGTTGACCGGCCCGCCGTACCAAACGGAGTCTTCGTTCAGCTGCAGCCGTTCTTGATTCACTTTCCCGAATACCATAGCACCCAGACGCCCATTTCCAATAGGCAGTGCATCATTCCATGTTTTTGCTGGTTTTTCATACCATAGCTTTGAAGTCTTTGAAGTACCCGTTGATTTCCGTAATGGTTCCAATGACATCTCTCCCTTATGAAGCTATTTGTAAGACGTTTCGGTCATCTTGCGAATACGCAACGCGTAATAAAGCTTTGCAGGCAAATCGATCCGGAATCGACCTTCAAATGTCCCGGTAAGAGGTGCGATGGTCATGTTCCATGTATCGATCAGATCTACTTCATATTTACCATCCGGCAGTGAAAATTCGCGATAGGCAAATCGATGCGGGCCAAAGTACTGTAAATAATATTCACCCCTTACCTCCAACGTTGCAGCATCAAGTCGATCGCTGCTGTATGTCATTTGAGCCGGTGCTTTTTCTAGTATTTCGCGCATAAACTCGATTCTCCGAACACTTCTTCCTTGTAGTTCCCCTCCACGAGACGACCAGAGTACATGCTCCACATTTAAAAACGTTTCTCCGTGTGTCACATAGCCTCCACGACAATTTCCTTCCCACATTCGGCAAACTAACTCTTCAGGCGTCAAACTGCCCCAACTTGTAGTCAGATTTCCTTCAAATCCACATTCATCAATGATAACCGGCTTTCCAAATTGTTTGGTGCATTCTGATGCAACTCTTACGTCCGTAGTTTTGATACTCGCATGAGTCACCCACGGGACGCCGAAATCGTACCAAACCCGATCATTATGAATGGAGCGCAAATGTCTGCCATAATCGCATTCCTGAATAAGTCGAAATAAGCGCTTCCAATCCTCACTATTTTTATGTGTCATGCCATCATAGTCATTCGCGAGTGCCCACCACACATTGTGTTGTGCCCCAAGCCGTGCGATGATATATCGCAGATAACGGTCATCCTCATCCGAAGACATTTCATCGAAGCCCCAACGGCCATTGTCATATGGATGCCACAAAATGAGTTCTGCTTGTACGCCGAGATCTGCTAAATCCTTCACCCTTTTCTCCAAATGAGAAAAATATTCCGGACGAAGACGGCTATAATCGAATCCTTGTTCTGGCGTACCTTCAAACGGGTAGTTATTTGGTTCCGCATCACGAAACTCATCGTTTTTCGGAAACACACTCATGCGGATTTTGTTAAATGGCGAATGCTGCAGCGTAAGCAGCGTTTGCTCCTGAAGTTCCTCGCTTTGCAAATGCCACCCATAAGAAGTTGTGCCAATTGGAGTAAATCGCTTTCCATCCGCGTATTGAAAATGTACAGTACCCTTCACCCGAACCGGTCCGTTATTTCCAGATGTTGGTCTGGTACACGCGAACTCTCCCATTATTCCGTCCAGCTTCGAACAATTGCTTGACGTTGAATACGTCCACACACCCTCTTCTTCTGGCATAAACCGGATCCGATAGCTCCCGTTACCGTCGTAAAATCCTTCAGCTTCCGCATAGGTTCGTTCTTTCTTGAAAACAGCGCAGAGACGTATGTCTGTGAACGGGTTTCCATGGCTGGGACCTTCGAGCGTCAATTCGAACACACCCCAACGCTCCACTTCATTGGCTACTCTCAGAGAGACCTCCTCCTTCCCATTCATGGTTCAAAGCTTCCAAATTCGCAATGAAAGATTAGGTTTTCCGGGGAGGTCAACCTTGGTGCGTCCGCAAAACGTGCCTTTAACCGGCGTTATGGTCATGTCCCACGTATCAATAATTTCTAGGCGGTAGGAAGCATTATCAGGGAGATCAACGAAAGTATACGCATGCTGATGATGGCCGAAATATTGAAGCCCATACTCTCCTCGCTGCCAAGCTTTCATCCAATCTGCGGGACCTTCCTCCATCAATTTACGGAGAAAAGCGATTCTCTCAATACTATCTCCATACAATTTTCCCCCGGATGAAATCCAGGCCCTTGTCTCCTTGTCGATAAATGATTCCCCATGCCCGACAAACCCGCCTCGAGACATGGCCTCCCAGAATCGGTGGGTCATTTCCTCGCCCGAAATATTACCCCAACGTCTAGAGCTGTTGCCTTCATAAGAAATTTCGTCAATGACAACCGGTTTTGCGTTCGCTTCCCGCCAGCTTGTCGTAAGCTCTGCATCCCAGTGCTGTATGCTTTGATGAGTGATCCATGGTTTAGAAAAGTCGTACACCCACGAGGACTTATACATCTTTGTTCCGTTATGGATTGAACGAAGATGTTGATAGGGGTCATGATGCTGTACGAATTGGATCAGTCGATCCCAATCCTCAACCGTTTTGAATGTGTTAAAATCGTACTCATTGCAAAGCGACCACCAGACATTTCGAAAAGAGGAGAGTCGCGCGATCACGTAGCGCAAGTAAAATGCATCGGTTTCAGCGTCCATGTTATCGACGCCCCAAAATCCTTTATCATACGGATGAAATAAGACTAGATCGGCTTCTATGCCAAGATCCATCAAATCATCGATCCGCTTTTCTAAATGGGTGAAAAACCCGGGATTAAACCTCGTTCTATCCACATCTTCGGGACTCGAACCCTCGAAAACCAATCGAAGAGGTGCTTTCATATCTCTTGTTGGCAGAAGACACATTCTTACTTTATTAAACGGAGATTCTTTTAAGGATTGAAGAGTAAGCTCCTCAAGTCGCTCATTTCCGTGATGTGTCCAGTGATAGCAGGTAGTGCCGAACGGCATATACGGCGTACTGTCCTCAAAAGCGAATACATACTGATCCTTTACCCTTACAGGTCCATGGTTTTCACAAGAAGCCTCCACACACACGAATTCACCGTGTTGACCATCAAGATCAATGTGATTGCTTTGCGTAACATAAGTCCAAACGCCGACTCGGTCAGGCATGAAGCGGATCCGGTATGTACCGTTTCCATCGTAAAAGCCATCTGGTTGAACCATGTAGTTTTTGTACTGAAATCGAGCAGATAGCTGAACTTCCTGAAAGGGATTCCCTTCCGACGGCCCCTGCATCGTCAGTTCAAACCGTCCCCATTTCTCTATTTCTTGGCTGTTTTGTTGCATGCCCATCATTATGTTACGCTCCCTTCATCCGGTTTGATCCTCTACTTGATGCCGGAATGCGCCATCGTCGCAATAACCTTACTTTGGAAAGCTAAGAACATGATGAAATTCGGCAAAAACAAGATTAATGCAGCTGCAGCAACAGCCCCTTGTCTGGATACACTGTTCGCCAAACCGGAAGTTAATGTTTGGACATAGAACTGAAATGTTCTCAATTCTTCATCTTGAATAAAATTTTCCGATGCTTCTGTGCTGAGCCATGTGGAGTTAAATGCAATGATGCTTACCGTCATGATCGCAGGCAGTACGACAGGAATGACAATTCTTAAAAAAAGTGTAAACTCTTTGGCTCCGTCCATCCGAGCGGAATCGAGTAATTCATCTGGGAGCTGATCAATGAACTGTTTCATTAGAAAAACACCTGTAGGAACGGCTACAAGCGGAAGAACATGCGCCCAATAGGTATTGAATATGCCCAATTGGCTGATGATCAAATATCTCGGGATCGAAACAGTTTCAGGGACGAACAGCAGAGTTAGCAGAATCGTCGCGAATATAAACTTGTGCCCTGGAAACTTATGCTTGGATATCGGATACGCGCACATTGCACTTGCAATTACGATGGCTATAACACCTAGCGTTGTGGCGATCACACTGTTAAACAAATACCGCGTGATCGGGACTGCCGTTCCCTTCGTGATGGACGCTAATTCTAAAAAGCTTTGAATTGTAGGATGTCTCACGAAGATATTCGGCGGATAAATGAACAGCTCCTCATAAGGTTTAAAAGCATGATTAAATATATAAATCAGAGGCAGCATCAAAAAAATACTCATCAAAATAAGAATGATAATTGATACTTTTTCCATAAAACTGAATCTGCGCAGCCGCTTGCGCATACGCCAAGAATCGAATTTCCGAAGAGATCCAGCGACATTCATTTACTCGCCCTCCTTCGTGCCAAACAGCTTCTCACATAGCTTGTTAGCAAAGTAAATAAAAATAAGGAGAAGTACGGATAATGCCGTCGAGTAACCGAGCTCAAAACGGGTGTATCCATAGTCATGCATGTGTGTTAAGAGAACATGACCCGAATATTGCGGCGTTGGATTCATCCCCGATAACGTCTGACCTATTTCTCCCGATTGAATCGCTCCGACAATTGCCATAACAGCTCCGAACAACATTTGCGGTTTTGTGGAAGGGATAGTAATATACCAGATTTCTTCCAGCCTGCTTCGAATGCCATCTATCCTACCTGCTTCGTATAGCTCCGGATTGACATTCAGAATGCCAGCCAACATAGCTAGGAAACCAATTCCCATACTTTTCCAAAGCGTAACAAAAACCATAGAACTCATTAAATACTCTTTGCTGGTAGCCCACAATATTGGTTCGGTAATGAACCCAAATTTAAGAAGAACACTATTCAAATAACCTATTCGATCGCTTGATAACATAGGAACCCATATAATACCAATCGCTATCGTGCCTGCCAAGGAGGGCGTATACATAGCGAGTGTAAACCATTTGCGATATATACTAGGTAAGATCGAAATTAACCACGCTAGTAAGAAAGCGGCTATATATCCACCTGGACCTACTAATAATGCGAATGTTATTGTGTTCGGCAGCGCATATTTGAGCAGGATCAAATCTTCCGACACCATGTAACGGAAATTGTCCCAACCTGCGAAGCGTGGAGGTCCTATGGAATCGTAATACGTAAAACTGAGTACGATCGCAGATAGCACGGGAAGGAAGATAAACAGAATGAAACAGATCATAAATGGCGCTATAAACAAATAGGATACACGGTATGACCAAATTGTTTGCAGCAAGCTACGATCCTTCTTCTTCACTCGGTTTGTGGACATATACGAACTAGGGAGCGTAATCGGCTCACTTTTTAACATACTTATCCACCCCTTCCCAAGGTTTTGTAATAACCGGTAAATCCAACGAACGGACCAACTTTCCATTTTCGTCGATAAATTTAAATTCCTGTAGTTTTCTCTTCACTTCTCGGTCCACTTCTTTCGCGGCCAGTTCAAGTGATGTCCTGTAGTTCATCCCGTCTATGACGGTTCGATTCCATGCATTTTTCATTTCACGCTCCATTAAATAGCTGCCGCCAGGTACGTTCGGCACTTCCCTGTACCATTTCCATTGCTCCAAAATTGCTTGCAGATCATCTTCCTTCCACGGAAGCTGCGTGAACGCTTCCATATTGGACGTGAACCATCGGAATGTAACGCCGTAAAGCGTTTCCAGCTCAGTACCAAACCTGCTCTGCACATCTGCTGATGTCCACCATTTCAAAAACTCCCAGCTCTCATTCGGATGTTTGGCGTTTTTCATAATCATCGAAGAGTACATGTTTCCGCCCATCCAGCGAGCTACCGAACCGTCCTCCTGACGTTCACCTGGAACCGGAGCAACCCCCCACAAACCATTCAATTCAGGAGCTGCTACATTTAATTGCAGATACGTATTCAAATCAGCAATACCAAGGGGATACGACCCATCCTTGAAATGTTGGTAGAAGCTGTCCATCTGTTGATCAATGGCATATTTATTTTGCAGTTCGGTCCATTGCTTGAACGCATTCAAGCTTTTCTCCGAGGACAGCCCCGTCTTTGAACCGTCTTGCAAATAGTATTCGGCCCCATGCATCTGCAGGAATATACCGTGGTCGTTAACCGGCGTGAAGTTCATTCCGTTCTGCTGCAGTACTGGGAGCATCTTGTAAAGATCGTCCCAAGTGTCAGGAACTTTCAAGTCTAGTCTTTTTAAAAGATCTTTCCGATAGTACATGACACGGAACTCTTGTGTTTCTGGCACCGCGTAATAACCGCCGTTATAATAAAAAGCTGGCCACGTACCTGGAGAAAATTGCTTAGCGTACTCATCGAAATCCGGAAATTGCTTCAGATTATAGACGCCGCCCCGAATCGCGTAATCGAACGGAATTGACTGCTGCAAGCCTAACGCAACGTCAGGCGCAATTCCTGCTGCGTTCATCATAACAAGCAGTTTTTCGTCTTTTAGCAGATTTACCCTAACTTTAATGCCGGATTGCGGTGTAAACATCTCATCTGCCAAACTTTGCAGCATGTTGACGTAATCTCTTCCACGCAGCATCCAAACATCAAGCACCATATCTTCGTTATTGGTTTTTCTTTTTGATTTAAAGGAATCGATAAAGTTGATGATTCCGCCTTCCAATTTCTCATAAAAGGTCGGGAGCATTTTCGGAAGCGGCTGCTGGGCTGGCACGACAAACATGCGATCCAACTGAAGAGGCTGATAGGAGAGCTGCTTGATCTGTTCCGCTACCTTGCCTTGAAGCCTGTTCAAAATACTTGCATTATAAGGAATTTCATCTGGATCTTTCAGCAAGCCTTCCAAATCTTTCTGCACGGTAGCAAGCGCTTGCGTAACGGCATCTGGTCGGCCATTGATAGCTGCCATCCGCTCTCGCACACCGTTCAAATCATCATGTACACCTTGCATTTGTTCAATAAAAGTAGGAAGGTCATTTTTGAGATCCCAAGTCCGGTTTTTGTCGTCCACATTACCTGTTAATGTTCTCAAATCCTCGGATAACTTAGACAATTCACTAATCGTTCGTTCCAAGTCCGATGAAACTGAACCTAACGGTGCCCAAGTGGCACGCATCGAGATCGTATTGCTTCCTTTTTCCAAGTAAAATTCGTATGGATTATTGTGTTCATC
This sequence comes from Paenibacillus sp. 2RAB27, assembly GCF_052115445.1. Taxonomy (NCBI): domain Bacteria; kingdom Bacillati; phylum Bacillota; class Bacilli; order Caryophanales; family Paenibacillaceae; genus Paenibacillus; species Paenibacillus sp. 2RAB27. The sequence continues at coordinate 149,782 of NZ_JBFRGR010000009.1, read as the reverse complement.
GGCCAGTGTAATACTTTTCCAACCGGTTGCATACATAAACCGATAGGCTTTCAGCTCAGCAAACGGCACTTTGCCGTTTATCATGATCTGCCGGAATGACGAGCGGTTAGATACAAAAGACTGTTCCGCGCGCATCGCAATTTTATAGTACCCAGTTTCCGGTACATCAAAGTTCCAGCTAATCTCTTGGTTATTCGAAGACCACCGAGCTCCGTCTATCACATTGTAAGTAATATGTCCGCGGACACTGGGTGTTGACGCAATATCATTATCGAAGGCCAATGAGATGGCTGAATCGTTTTTCCATTGCATCTGCTCAGCTTCGATCTTGATCGGTTCCGACTTTACAGGAGGAGTACCGGTTGGCCACTCCCTTCTCACATCTTTATATTCGCCTGGTTGATGAGGTGCTCTTAATGTTATAGACTCGAGCGCAAATGGATCGCTGCCCGCCAATCGGATTCTGTGCTTCCCCGGTTCTAAATACCACGTCAGCGGATCCTCGTATGCACCTGATATATCGCGAAGTTCCCAAGATAACCAGCCTGATTTGTCTTCCGCCGGTGGCCGAATCTCATCGCCTTTGTCGTCCTGACGAATCGGAAACTTATCCTTCCATTGTCTGTATAACTCGACCGATTTCGATTCCAAATAAGGGCTTGAACCATCAATGGTCAAATTCAGCGCAATCGGCTTTCGGTATTTCGTACCGACGAAAGGATTATAGGTCATTGCAATGGTATACAATCCACCTTGCGCCACATTCACCTCATATTCAATCCATTCGTCCTTTGAAGCGCTCCAGATCAAAACGTCATTTTTTTCATTATAGGTCCCGGTAGAAATATTGGCGTTAGCCGACTGGCTGGCCAGCTTCGATCCAGGGATAGTCAAACTCCCATTATGATCGATCGAAGCACCTTCCTTTTTCCACTGTTCCAACTTCTCAGAATAAGATGGATCCAACTGCTTGGATGAATTCACTTGCTCTTCCGCATTCGTTGTCTTTGGTTCTGTTCCCAATGAAGTACCTATATCCGCAAAACCGGGAAGCGTTTGACTGAGTAAACAGAAGAGCGCCAGCATCGCTGAAATCCATACCCGGGTTCGAAAAGAAACCTTCAATTTCATCCCTCCGCTGTCTATTTAATACATGAGATTTTCCTTTGAATCTTTATCGAAAAATAGTACTTTTTGCATATCAAGAGATAAAACAAGCTTCTCATCTTCAACGAAGTTGTGATCAGCACGAGTTCGAACGATCAGTAAATTAGGCACACCAATATCCATATACAGGTACATATCTGCCCCCATTAATTCATTGATCTTTTGGACCCCGTTAATTTGTGCGTGCTGGCCMACATCTGCCGCTGTATGATTTACATGTATATTCTCACACCGAATTCCTAGAAAAACGGATCTATTTACTTTATTTTTCTTTTTCAACATGTTCGCCTGCTGTGAGGGGATTTCTAAATAATATCGATTGGTGTGAAACTCTAATTTGCCGTCTGTGCCTTCCAGAATTTTACCCTCAATGAGATTGATCGGCGGCGTCCCGATAAATCCGGCGACGAACATATTTCTCGGATTATTGTAAATCTGTTGCGGTGTATCTACCTGTTGAATAATGCCGTCTTTCATGACAACAATGCGATGCCCCATGGTCATGGCTTCTACTTGATCATGTGTCACGTAAACCATTGTTACGCCGAGCTGCTTGTGAAGCTTAATGATCTCTGTTCGCATTTGAACCCTCAGTTTGGCATCCAAATTTGACAGCGGCTCATCCATTAGAAAAACCTGGGGATCACGGACAATGGCTCTGCCTAAAGCTACACGTTGACGCTGACCGCCAGAGAGTTGCTTAGGCTTCCTATCGAGAAACGGTTCAATTTCCAGTATTCTTGATGATTTTTTAACCGCTAGGTCGATCTCATGTTTGGGCATCTTCCGCAAGCGCAAGCCGAATGCAATATTTTCGTACACGCTCATGTTCGGGTATAAAGCGTAATTTTGGAAAACCATCGCAATATCCCGATCCTTCGGCGGCAAATCATTGACAAGCTGATCTCCAATATAAAGTTCTCCTGATGTGATATCCTCTAAGCCAGCAATCATCCTGAGTGTTGTTGATTTCCCGCAGCCAGACGGACCTACCATGACAAGAAATTCTCCATCGTGTATTTCCAAATGGAAATCTTTAACTGCATATCCGCCATCTTTGCCATAACGTTTTTCTACGTGATTCAAAAGAATGCGCCCCATTGCGGCACCTCCTATAGTCTGTTTCAATCATCCCGATGATAACGGTTTCAGTTCATTATACATCCATCAACTTTTTCACTTATAGGTGATGATGGCTTACTCTATAGGTGAATCATGCTTTCAACTGCTTAGCTAACCAATCGTAAGAGAGTCTCCCAGATACTTCATGCTTGCCTGGAAAAAGATCAACTTCTAAATTCGCAGCCACTTCTTCAGAATGATATATCTCTTTAAGTTTAGCTACAGCTTCTTGAACGGAAGCAACTGGGAATAGCGGGTCTTCCATGCCTGATTCGACGAATAGTGCCCTCGGTGCAATCAACCCAATAAGTTCCGGAAGCTCCGCAAAAGGAAGAATCGAAGGCATGTAATTGTCAATACAATGATTCATGGCTAATAAGCTTCCGCTAAACGTGCTTGTAAACGCACATAGAACAGTAGCCTGAATGCGTTCGTCCAAAGCGGAAGAAAGCGAAGCTATCAGACCGCCGCCGGAAAAACCCATACATCCGATCCGATTAGGATCAATATCCGCACGAGTTAATACATAATCTACTGATCTTATTGCTTCATAAATCCTCAGCCCAGCTAAAGTTTTACCATAAAGCAGCAAGCGAGAAGTTAGCGCTACACAGGAACTGTTTTTCTTAGGATCCTTCCCCCTGTCAACCCACAGCCTACGATCACCAAATCCAATGATTTCAGGCGCTATGACAATCATCCCTCTTCGAACAAGATGCAATGCAAAATGTTGATGCATACCGGGAGGGTCGTCATCCGTGGTTCCGTCTGGCCGCAAACCGACAATTTCCCTACTCCCATAACCGTGTCCGTGCCAAGCAAGTACGGCTGGCGCCTTGCCCGTGAGCCCTTTTGGAATCAACACAAAGGCAGCTACTTGAAGGTTTACATCTGTTGTGTAAATAACACGCTCTAAATAATGATCCCCCTTATCGATCCTCTCCCCTACAACTGCGTTCAATTCACTTGACTCCCTAGGGAAATCCCCCAAACTTGCAAGCAGCTTTGTCCGTACATCCGCTTTTCGCTCTCTCCAAGGTTGTGTTCGAGTAAGATTAGACGCTTTATTTAAATCGCTGTATAACTGTTCTAAATACTCATCCGGATTTAACATTCAGTAACCCTCCCTATTCATAAATAAAAAAAGCTGCTCCATTGCGATATTGCGATGGTCAGCCGTAAACCTCTTAGTATGTTAATGCCTTATCTTCGAATTCTTGGAAGTTTTGTCGATATTGTCGAGGGGTTACCCCCGTTTTTTTACGAAATAGCGCATGGAAAAATTTCATGTCCTGATATCCCACCTGATTGGCAATTTGGTAGATCGGGATATCTGATGACTTCAGCAATTCACAGCATTTTTGAATACGCACGTTCTGTAAGTATTGCGTGAATGATAAGCCCGTTGATTTTTTAAACAACCGTTGAAAATGGCTGGCACTTAAAAAGAAGTAATCCGCCACATGCTGAACCGTAAGGTTGTCGGTGTAATGGGCTTTGATGAAATGGACAACTTCTTCTAGCATCCGAAAAGGAACCGCTTCCGTTTCATTTTTCAATTCAAAACGCTGCAGCATCACCAACATTTGAATCAGTAAAGCTGTCAAAATAGTTTCAAAGCCATTGCTTCGTTTTAAATATTCTCTATACATAGCGTTAACAATCGTTGAAAACGTATCATGTTTATCTTGAAAATGCAGCCAGCGCTCAGGGCACTTGCCGGGAAGCGTGATGGAATTATAAGTGAGGCATTCTTCCTGTAGCAAATGCATCCAGTTTTCTAATAGCTCTACTTTAAAAATACAGTTATAAATGACGAGCATTTTATCCTGCGTCGGAGAAGACGGACGGAACACATGGGATGTTCCAATCGGAATCACAAACAAATCTCCTTGTTTAATGGGAATTACTTGATCTTCAATGTAATGATAACCGCTTCCTTCCCCCACATAGCTGATTTCAATAAAATCATGGGTATGTTGGGTAGTTGTAAACGATTCCAATTCGCGATTAATAAAAATATTCATCTTTCCATCAAAAAACATATCCCCGCTTAAATGTCCAATTCTACCATTCATGTGCATCACCTCCGGCGCATGATATTAACCCTCACTAACCCATTCTTCCGTTAGACAAACATGTTTGATACCTTTACGCAAATAAGAAAAAGCAATATGTATCTTGCCATCACGCGTTGAGATAATCGAAGGGTAGGAATACCCGATCTCGCTATCTTTGTATTCCAAATCGGCCATCTGTATATTCCTGTAGATTGGCCATGTTTTTCCTTCATCTTCCGAAATGGCTAAGGTAAGTGGTGTACGAAGCGGTTTTTTGCGGAATTCGCCCTTCCTTTGAACCCACCTGAATTGGTCCCGTTCCATGGAGGAATTGTTATAAATCAAGGCTAGATGACCATTCTGCAGCTTGATGAACTGCATCGAGGAATTATTGTTGGGCAATTCACTCTTGACTGGAACCGTCCAATTTTTTCCGTTATCTTGCGAGATACTTGTATAAATGCGATCTGCCTGTCGGCTTCGAAACATGGCATAGAGCGTACCATCATTTCGTTCAACAACATTCATTTGAACCCGGTGCGTGCTGCCCTGCACTTCGTATTCCTTCCATGTTTTCCCTTGATCTGAGCTGATTTGTACAACGCTGTAATGCCCGTCAAGTTTACAATAATACGTCGGAAGCAGCCAATCGCCATTTTTGAGTACAAGCAGCGGATGCCTCAGAAATATGCCCAAACCGTCAAACAACACTTCAGTCGGCCCCCAAGTAAAGCCCTTGTCATCCGATATGCGGAAAACAATTCTTGATGTTTTTTGATTGTGGGGCTCGTTGGACGTATGGAACAGCCAAAGTTTGCCATCTGGTGCCTGGTGAAGGATTGGATTTTGTTCAGATCGTTCGATATCACTTGACAGCTGCATGGGAGCAGTCCATTCATTGGATCCGGCACATAATCTCGACATCAGAACGTTAGTATCTGGATTGCCTTCCCCGCTGCCCGAAAACCAGACACAGAGAAGATCGCCATTGTCGAGTTCCAGTAAATTAGCGGCATGGTTGTCATTCGGGTACGGAATAGGAAGGTAGGCTTCCCGCAATTGCGAATCCGTTTCCGACTGTACAACAACTCCGTTGAAACGTTTCATTAAAACGCACTCTCCTTGCCCGATTGGGGCTATCAATTTACGATAGGGTCAACTCTTTCCAAGTTAACGCTGTTCGACAAAGTGTTGGATTAGAGAAAATAAGTTTGTCATTAACATATAAACGGTAGCCATCTTCGCTATAGGGAGTCTCCGATGACACACTCGGTTTGCGATAGGAGATCCGTATATCCATACCCGCTACCTTTACATGATCTAGACAAAAATAATCTAATTCCACATTCAGAGGATCCAGAACAATCCCCTCTTTTTCAATCGATAATCCTGCCACATGTGAAATTAACAAATCGATATAGTACGAATGATTATATTCCTGTTCGTCACTTAACGGTTCACCCGTTGCACTGTTGTAATGCTCAACAAGACCGGGTTGGTTTAAATCTCTTTGCATAAAATGGAGAAACGAATACTCGCGTAGATAATAGGCAAATTGACGATCAAATTGATGGTTTCTCCGCTTGCTTTCCTTGGCGAGCGCATCGAGCGCGATTGAATTGGTATAAGGCCAGGTTGGGCCGTCCCAAACGCAGCCATTCCGACCTTTGACAAAGTGTCCCATCCAACCGCCTTCTTGCGAATAGGCAGGGCAATCGGCAGAAACAGACGGGAACGGGCATTTCGTATGAAATTCCTGTTCATTGAACAGATGCTCGATCATCCCATTGAATTGATCATCCAGGATTTCTGCCCACCCGGGGTAAATCCCGACAATATTTTTGACAAACGCCTTTTCATCTGTTTGATAATGTAGATCATAGAAGAACTTTGTATTCTCATTCCACATTTTGCCAAGTATGTCCTGCTTGATTTCTTCAGCTTGCCAAAAAAAATCTTTCGCTTCCGGGTCACCGGTTGCCTCGCAAAGCTTAGCAACACCTAACGTGTTCAAGTAGTGATATACAGCGCGATCCACCCTCTTAAGATGGGTATAGGTAGCTTTGTCCTTCGGGTTCTTCGGAAATTGGTGAAAATACCAATAACTTGGTTGATATTCTTTTCCCGTCCGTGTATGTTTGTGTTCGATCATCAAATGATCCTGATCATTACCGTTCACACGTTTCCATGCGGAAATATTCGATTTCATGGCAGGCAGTAAGTCAACTATCGTCTCGGTGTTTCGATGCACAAGAAAGAGCTTATATGCGGCCCAGCAAGAGAAGTTGGCAAAGGAATGCAGGATGGAATCTACCGTCAAGCAGCTAAACATACCATCTTCACCGGGAGCGCTCTTCATGTTTCGAAGAGGACCCTCACTATATACAGGATCGTGATACCATCTAGCATCCATAATATGTAAAGGAACGGACAGATTAATTAGCTTGCTGAACTCCCATCCCCCCTTACTAAAGGGCTTTTTACTTTTTTTATGAGATCTTCCCTCGTAAAACAATGGGTACGACAAGTGACCGTACTGCGGATCAGCCAAATTGTGCCGAAGCAGAAACCAACGATAGGTCCAAGTCTTGTTTAACACAGGGTCGCTGCTGACGAATGTAGGTGCTTTCTCAAACCACGTTTGATACTCATTGCTTTGATTTATTACGAGTTGATCAACCGTGTAACCGCTTTCCGCATAACTCGAAGCCCGTTCCTTCAGCAAGGCGATATCATCCTGACCGGAAATTCCGAACGCTGCAGCGACAATAATTGCTTTGATTTCACCTGGTTTCAACCGCAGCTCTTTGAATACAGCGGGATCGCTTACGGCAATTGCACCTGAGATATCAAAGCTGTAGTGCTCAATATTAAACGATCCATAGAGATAATCCCCTGTGCGCTCCGAGAACGAATCGCTATAGGTCTCCAAACGAAGGACAAGCTCCTCATCACTGCGATTCGTCCAAGTTTGGCACGAAACCGCACAATCATTCCAAGTTATGAATTTGCGTTCTTCCAATGAAAGACGGTTGTCTGTATAGGTCATGTACAAGTGACTCGGAAACCACTCCGTCTGGCATGGCTCTAAGCTTTCTGCCAAATTGTTCGTTATCTTAAACAACAAAGGAATATTCACTTTGTGAATAAAATCGAACCTTCCAGAAAAACCAGGTACGGGATCCAAATAATCGGCCCACAACCGCGCTCCGGTCGAACCGAGCAAGAGTGCACCGGGGAGCGTGCGAAGTGCCTTTTTTCCCGCRCGCAATGTTTCGTCCAATCGGCTGCCAGCAGGCATGGATGACCTCCCATCCCATATATACTTATGGGTGTATAATATTACCATAATTATTATATCGAATTCATTTGATACTTAAATGGTGGTTATCGTCTCAAACTATAGGTCAATCATGCTAAATCGGAAAGCGTTATTTTCCAGAAAGCAATGCGTTCGCGCTTCCAGGTATAGGTCACATATAGGTTTAGTCCACTTGCTACAATAGCGGGGTAGGAATATTGCTTTTCTCCTTGGTCTAACAGAAATTCATTTTCCCAAGTCATTCCGTTGTCCTGCGAAAGTCGAATGACAAGCGGCGTTCTCGGCCCCTTTTTCTTCCCCTCTACCGGACGTGTGGGATTATAAACCAGTGCAATTGTGCCGTTATCCAGCTTCACCAGATCGATTCCGCTATTATTGTTGGGTAAATCAGTGGGATAGGCTGTACACCACGATTTCCCCCCGTCCTTTGAGTCGCTGCGATATATATGCCCTTCGCTGCTTCGAGTGAGCATGTGCACATTTCCAGGGGTAGATTCCCATAAGGTCGGCTGGATAATGCCTGAGCCCTTCATTACGCAGCGCTCCAAGGGAACGATTTCACTGCGAGTCCAGGTCTCGCCTCCGTCGCTCGAGAGGTCAACGAATACATCCCAGGCTGGTTCCAATGAGGCCGGAGCTGCTATCGTACCGTCATACAGAACGATAGGCTTGTTTTTGACAGGACCCCTTCCTCCTTTATCCCCCATAACCAAGGGAAACGGAGACGTCCATGTGTGTCCATCATCCGTTGAGCGAATAACCATGGTTTCCCATTCGGCAATCGAAGTCCCGACCTTATAATAAAGAAATAGATTACCGTCCTGGGTACGAAAAAGGACAGGATTCCAATGCGGAATATCCGCTTGATCCGCTACTTTAAGGGGTGGTGTCCACCCCGTGACTCCCCTGCGTGACAGCCAAATAGCAACGTCTCCAGCTTTCTCGCGTGTTCCGCCAAACCATGCGGCAATAACTTCGCCGCTAGGCAGCAATTCCAAGGTGGATGCGTGACAGCTAAGGAACGGTCTATCTTCCTCAAAAATAAATTCTTTCATGGTATTCACGTATTTCATCTCAAACCTCCGATACAGGGACAATTTCGTAACAGAATCCTACGCCAGTTTCAAATGCGGAATCGACGCCAGTTGAACAAATGAGTTGTCCATTTAGGTGAACTTGGACCGGCTGAGCGCTCCATAAGCGGCACTTCTTTCCAGCAATCGACTTGATGCAAGCGCGTGTAAGTTTGCCTTCGTTCCAGTTCATATCGATTTCAAATCCGCCACGGGCTCTCAATCCACTTACGGTTCCACGCTGCCACTCAGGCGGCAAGGCCGGCAGTAGTTGGATCATTCCAGCATGACTTTGCACCAGCATTTCCGCAATGCCTGACAAACCGGCAAAATTACCGTCTATTTGGAAAATATTCATCTTCACCTTCGGATGCCTGTGAGCATTCATCATGTTGGGGTGCAGACCTGCCAGCAAATCATTTAAAGATCTATTGGCGCCTATTGGGTTTCCTAGCCGTGCCCAAAAGTTAACCGTCCAAGCGCAGCTCCAGCCCGTGTGCGCCCCACCGTGAGCAAGACGGCGTTCGAGTGTTTTTCTGCAGGCTTCAAACAGTTCAGGCTGTCCATGTCGTGTAACGAGGTTCAGCGGATGGAGCGCAACTAAATGCGCAATGTGTCGGTGGCCCGGTTCCAACTCCTCGAAGTCTTCGTCCCATTCCTGCAGCTGACCGTATTTCCCAATACGGAACGGAGGGATTTGACTTAATGCCGTTTCCAGATGACCCCTAAACGTGTCATCTAGGTCTAGAATGAGGCTAGCTTCTATACAATGGGCAAACAAACTTTTAATCAACGCCAAATCCATCGTCGTTCCTTTGGTTACACTACTGGGCTTCCCCTCAGGAGTAATGAAAAAATTTTCTGGGGAAGTAGACGGACAAGTAACCAGATAGCCATCAGGGTCCTCGATAAGCCAATCCAAACAAAACAGCGCTGCCTCTTTCAATGCAGGATACGCTTGTTTAAGAAAGTGCTCATCCTGGCTAAACGCGTAATGCTCCCATATATGTTGGCATAACCAAGCACCGGCCATCGGCCAGAAGGCCCAACTGGGCGAACCGCCGACAGGCGTCGCCGTACGCCACAAATCGATGTTGTGATGAGCGGTCCACCCCCTGCTTCGGTAATGGACACTGGCTACTTTCCGGCCTGTAATTCGTAAATCTTCAATTAAATCAAACATCGGTCGGTGGCATTCCGCAAGATTGCCCACTTCCGCAGGCCAATAGTTCATTTCAATATTAATATTTGTCGTCCAGCTGCTGCACCAAGGAGGTTGGGTTTTGTCATTCCAAATTCCCTGCAAATTGGCAGGCTGTGTACCAGGACGAGAGCTGGATATCAGCAAATATCTCCCGTACTGAAAGAACAATGCGGCGAGGCCAGGATCAACAGATCCATTTTTGACTGCCTGGATGCGAACATCCGTAGGAAGAATGCTGTGGTCTTCACCCCTACCGCCAATGTCAATTAACACTCTGTTGAAAAGTGCAGCGTAATCACCCATATGACGCTCTTTTACCTGATCGTAGCCCAGCCGAATGGCATTCGAAAGCCATGCCACACACATGTCTGTTGGATTTTCGCCTAGAACAGCCGGATCTTTGTCGAAACCGTTATAGCTTGTAGCAGCGGCCAGCAGTAAAGTTACCGCCCCTTTCCCGCTAACGCGAATGCGCCCACCGCTGACTTCCACTTTACCGGATTCTGCAGTCGCTTGAAGGTGGATTTCAAAGCCTATTCCTTTCCCCTCGGCATATTCAACAGGGTCAGCGGATTTGACCGTATTTGGCAATACATGATACGGGCAGCGGCCAGTGAGCGTTATCCGGTCTGCTCCTGTTTTGCGTACGGAAAACTGCAGTGGACTATGTAGAGAGGCAGTAAAACTTGATTTACTCTCGCTATTCAAACGGATCGCCATTACTTGATCAACAGCAGATGCGAACACTTCACGGGTGTAAACAGCACCATTTTGATTGTACCGCACCCTTATCACACCTGCTTCGAGATCCAGTTCCCTGCAATAATCCGAAATTTCGCCATCTTCGTCGTTGATAATCTCCAAATCTCCAAGCGGAAGGAAAGATTCAATATCCGGACCTTCCATGTACTGCTCGATCATCTGCTCGGCATCCGCATATTTCTTCGAAAATATCAGATCACGCACGGATCCGAGATACCGCTCTGCATCATAGCGGATCGTTTCCCGGGGTTCACCCGACCAAAGCGTGTCTTCGTTTAATTGAATATGCTCTCTGTTCGTGCCGCCATACACCATCCCTCCAAACCGGCCGTTGCCAATGGGAAGCGCTTCAAACCAATTCTTGGCCGGCTGGGCATACCAGAGTGTGGATTTTTTATCAGTCATAGATTCTCTCCCCATCTGTCGCTCTTGCTTACTCGTACAGCCAATCCAATGTGTTAATGCCATCATTTTTGTGCTCGACATTTCTTGGCCGAACTTCGTGATCAGCAGGTATGACGCCCAAAATTAAGTAAGCTCCCTTGCCCAAATCGAGCGAATGCCGCCCTGCTTCATAGCGAAACGTATGCACATTGACAGATGGATACGCATACAGTCGTAATCCTTTTTGCAATACTGGCGCATATCCGCCCAAGTCGTCTGCATGTGTATTCTCTTCCAAGCTCGGGACTTGAAGCCACTGCTCATCTTTTGAATTGAAATATCCAATTAACACTTTGGAGGGGTGATGCAATTCAAGATCGATCGTAATTCCGCTTAGACCCGCTTCCATTTGACTGAATCGGATACCTGTCAAACCATCGAGTTCCTCCGCACATCCGACGATGTGAATATCCCCATCCACAAACACTTGCGCTTCCTTCTCAACTCGGTATTTCTCCGCGTTTCCGGACAGTAAAGTGAACGGTACCTCTTCGTATGGAACAATGGGATCTTTCATATTCTTCAGCGCCTCAGGCAATGTACCTGACTTTAACTCACTAAGATGGAACTGAAAACGTTCAAACTCTAACTCATAAACTGGCAAACACGCGGTCCAATGCTTGTATTCAAGACCGTTTCGAACCGGCACTTTCCGTTGCGGCGTTTGCATACTGTTGGCGAATAAATAGGTTCTTTCCGTCAAAGTCGTCAGTGCCCGGTAGCTTTTCAAGGAGCTCTCAAGCTGCCCAGCGGCCTCTTCCAACAATTCCAACTGTGTGAAATATTCCCCTTGAGCCCTGCCTTTGTAAGTCAAAATGAGCAATGCCGCTTGAACTTTATGCACAAAGACATGGACCATGAGACGAATGGCCTGAATGTCATCGTATAAGCGATCAAATTCATCCCAGTTTCGTTTCACTAATTTGCGCGCCCTCTCGATCGCATGCACGGCGTCTGCCGCATGCCGACTGACATCTTCGATAATTTCCGGAGGTGTTTCTCCGATGTGCGGTTCGCCTTTCAACTCACGGTTCACATAGTCCTCCAGCCTTTCCCCCTGAGGAGATTGGGATTCCCATAAATCAGGCCACGGCATGTGCCGATCTGGATTCGTCAATTGACTCATCGTCATGCCCAGGCTCATCGTTTGACGATTGCCTTCGGTAATGCCGAACCGCCGCAGCAATTTAGGCGCACATTCGCCGGACGCTTCGTATGCGGTAAGTATCGCTTCACCTGCTTCTGGACTGCCGAATCGTTGGCCAAGCACATCGGTCCAGTAATTCCGTTCTGCGGCCGGATCGCGGTCTGGATTCCAAGCGTAACGGAACCAAGCTGCGAACCATATCCAATCGCGGTCCAGTTGTTTAAGTCTTGGCTCAGCCAAATCTGGGGAAAACGGCCAATCCCAGAAAAACAATGGATACAGATGAAGCCCGTTCGCTTTCAGCCGGTATTTGGCGGCCTGCATGCATTTTTGGATAAACGAAGGTGCCCCGTAACGAAAAGGCTCCAGGTTAGCAAGAATATGTACATTCACGATATGAATCGTCTCTAGTGAGCCGAGACGGTTGTGAATGTCTAACCATTTGCCTCGCGGTGTATACGTGGTCAATGATTCTCCGTTATATTTGGCCTCTGTATACAAATTTGGATATAGAGGCAGCGCCGCCTCAATGACTTTTTGCGGCTCAATCGCATGGGATCTCAGAATGATTGGCGGCTTTTCCTTCACATTTGAATCCTTTAGCCCTTCCAGCAAGCCTGCTAGAATCGTTTCGTTAAACCATTCCACACCGTATATTTGTCCCTGCAGCGCTTCCCCAAGGCAGACCATCAACCCCACGTTAGGGAATGAACGCACAAAGGAGGCAATCGACTTTTTATAGTAATCACTGGTTAACGGAAGCGGTTTCGGTTGATGCAGCTTCAATCCGTGCTTCTCGGCAAATGGCAGCGGAATATGAATGTTGTAGAACTTCAATACGAGCCATATGCCTCGACGATCTGCTTCTTGCGCCACCCAGCTGAACATTTCAACGTTCAGCGCGAATTCTTCTTCTGTAACTTCAAGCGCCTCCGGGTAATCCGCCAATTTCACTAAAGAGGAAAAAGGATGCCCAGACCACAAATAGACGATGTTGCACCGCTGTTCCAGCAGCATATCGAGAAATTCCTGCCACAATGTCCGGTCGTAAAACCAAGGGAAACGTGCCTCAGTAATCGGATATTCATATGTTTGACGAGGCGGTTCGACAGTTGTTTTCTGCAGTCCGATCGCTGGTCCCCTCAACGAAAAACGAGGAGCGTCCCCATAAGCGATATCTTCGGGCAGAAGCCCTGCAGCGCGAATCCGCCCAGCGAGCTCCAAGCAACCGTAAAGTACGCCGGAATCATTGCCTCCGGAAACTGACGTCAGGTTCCCAGGACCAGTAGCTATATAAAATCCTTCTCCCTCTGGAGCTTCCGTGTGATACAGCAGGACATCTCGTTCTTCCAGTTGCTGCAGCAATTCGGATTCTTTGCGATTTCCCACAAAGATTTTTCTTCCCTGTATGGATCGGTAGCTGTCCCACGTCCAGGACACTTCCTCCGCATTCACCTCATAGCCACAATCCAGCAGCGCTTGTTTCAGCAACCTTATGCCATTTTCCACCCGCGGAGCAGGATTGGGCGCGTATCCAATAGTAATAACTTTCATCGTTTTAAACCAACCTCCATTCTATTCGCTTATTTCAAAAATAGTTCAATGACCGGAACGGTCACATTCGGTTTCTTGACAGGCAGCGATAGCGTCACGGTATGCTCATCTCGACCTTCTTTGAAGGCTCCGTTTTCAATACCGCTTTGCACAAAGCCTTGCTTAAATCTAATTTCGGACGCATCGTTTAAGAATTGTGCATACTCTACTTTTCCAGCAAATCCGTGAAGATGGATATTTTTGAACGGCCAGCTGTACACATGCACATACATGCGATTCAACTGTGGATTGTATGTTAACCGACAATCATCCGGGCACACGAATGTTTCCGGCGCTTGTGTGCATCCGTAGATGGAGCGGTTATGCCGCTTCATCCATTCACCTATTCCCTTCAACCGATTTACGGCACGCTCATCGAATTCACCGCGGCCAGTTGGGCCGACATTCAATAATAGATTGCCGCCTTTACTGACAGTATCAATCATCATTTTGATCAACAATTCGACACTTTTCCATGACTCTTCTTCCCGGTGATAGCCCCACGACCCGCTAAAGGTGTGGCAAGTTTCCCATACGACACGCTTTCCGTTTACCTGAACCCATTTGGTCGGCATATATTGTTCAGGGGTTGTGATATCGCCCCCCACCTGCAATCGGTCGTTCAATAGAATGTTCGGCTGTAGGATGCGGATCATTTTGACCAGCTCTTCACTGCCCCAATCGTCCTTGCCTTTGCCCGCCAAACCGTTTTCTTCTGGGAACGAAAAATCATAAAATAACAGATCCACTTGACCGAAATCCGTCAGTAATTCCTTCGTTTGTCCATACAAATAGTTTCGATAGTTAGTGAAGTCTAGTCGATTATTCCCAGCGATATGATTGGGATCAAAGCGAAGCGGATGTTTAGGATCAACCGTATAATGAGGATGATGCCAGTCGAGCAAGGAATAATATAAACCTACCTTCATATTACGTTTACGGAACGCATCTACCATAGGTCTTAGCACATCACGCCCTGCGGGAGAATTCGTTGCTTTATAATCGGTAAGCTTACTGTCCCATAAGCAAAAGCCCTCATGATGCTTTGTTGTCGCTACAAAGTACTTCATGCCCGCATCGGATGCAAGCTGAGCCCAAAGCTCGGGATCGTATAAATCCGGATCAAATCGTTTGAAATATTTATTACTGTACTGTTCCCCGCTCAATTTTTCGCGGGATTGCAGCCATTCATGTCTAGCTGCTAATGAATATAATCCCCAATGAATAAACATGCCGAAACGGTCATGGGTGAACCATTCACTGTCTCCTGTTGTTTTCTCAACTTCAAATGTCATCGTCTCTCTCCTTTATTCGGAATAACCGTCCACCGGGAAATGAATGTATAGCTTCCTGAACCGGCGCTGTAAACGGATTGATTGGTTGATGTTCCTATAGGTCTCCTGCTGAACGGCTTCACGAAGGTTTATCGTGTATAACGTATTGTCTTCATTCAACATTTCTGCGCAGCTGACGGTAACGAGTTGACCTTCTTGTCCGTCTTCAATCTGAAGACGCACCCAGCCGACCATATTTTGTCCCATATCAAACAGATAGGAGCCGCGCGGAGTTTTCTTCATGCTGACCGGCAGCATCTCCTTCATGACTTGAACAGGAGGATCTACTTGTGGGGTCAGAACCCCTTCATATCTTTCAAAGATACTAGGTGACTCCCATGCATCATCGTCAAAGCCTGGCAAGCTCCATCCCTTTGGCTCCAAACGAGCATCAAAGCTTTCGCCTTTAAGTAAATCCGAATACAAGACTGGACCTGCCATTGTCTTCCATGACTGGTCGGACACAACGATTTGAGTAGAACCGTCTTCATATTCGATATGCAGTTCAAGGAGCAAATAGGGATTATCGCCATATTTGTTTGGTCCAAACATGCCTACGTTGCCGGCGTACCATCCGGTCCCTAGGATTGCACCTAGAGCCATAGTTCCGTTACCCAGATACGATGTTACATCGTAGATTGGAACTGATTGTATGCTTCCGATTTCAGGATCCAGCTTAAACGTGGAACGGTCGTTACTAGGCCTAACGGATTTTCAGAGTATTCCGTTTTCAGATCAGAAACTTTCAAGAACCTCATCTCCTATGGACAGATTCCCTTCAGCGGGTTTCTTGAGTCAAGTGTATCTAAAATTCAACTTTCGGTTATAGGGCGAATTCACCTATTTTATAGGCGACGCCCTCCACCTCACCGCGTTTTTCTTGAAAAAATGTCATGAAAAAGACTGCAGCCATGATGAATGGCATGCAGTCTGAAGTTTGAATGATCGTGTGCATTAATTTCGATTAGGAACGCCAGTAACCGCCTTCAGCCAAGTTGTAGCCATCAACATATCCCCAAGCGTGTTCATATGAACGCCGTCCGTCGTTAAATCCTGACCTATTTCACATTGCAAGAAATTCAGAAAGGCTTCATGTGTCGGCACAAGGATGGCATTGAATTCTTCTGTCAGTCGATTGACAATATCAACATAGGGCTTAAGTAAACGGGTTCCTGTAGAATCAGGATACTCCTTGATGACTGTAGGCTGCATGAGGATCACACGACAATTAGGTAATTGTTTGGTTTGCTCTAACAGACTGCGATATACGGATTCGAACTTGTCAGGGTATACTTGCTCCGCATCCGGCGAATCCAACTGCCGCCAAACATCATTGATCCCGATAGAAACTGAAATCCACTGCGGCTGATGATCCAAGACATCCATTCTCCATCTTTTTTCTAAATCAATCACTCGGTTTCCCGATACGCCTTCATTGATGATCTTTAGCGACAACTTAGGGTATAACGCTGTGAGATAATCATGCAACAGCCGAACATAGCCCGAGCCCAATTTTAAGGGGTCTTTTTTTCTGCCTTTGTCCGTAATGCTATCACCTATAAATACAATTTTGTCCTTTGTTTTAAATGGCACTGTAGCATCTCCTTTTTATTGTTCAAATAGTTACATTTTGTTTTGCCGGTAACTGCTGCTTAAATAGTTGATACAGCCTACCCAGCTGCTTCACTTCCGATTTTTGGTTTTCTCTGAAAGCACCTGCATCTCTGGTCCGGCAGTGCAACGCTATGGATAAACCTATTTGTTGCAGATGATACTTCGCATTAACAGGATACATCTGAAGTTCGATTAATGACGCTGGTCCGATAAACGCCTGAATCATTTCTGCAGTTTCAGACTGCAAGTCCCCGCAATCCGAAAGACGCACATACAAGTCAGGGTGGAAATTAGCCATCACACCGCTGAAGCCAGCCACACCCAAACGTAACGATGCTAGTAAAGTCGCGGAATTTGCATTGAATATTTTCAATGGACTTCCATTTACAGCATCGATCTTCTCGGCAATCTGTTTCATATCGCAGCTTGTGTCCTTGAGAAACCCAAATCTGCCTGTATCTGCACACCATTTAAGCAGTTTCGGGCTCATCAGCCTTTTATACGGATAAGGGCATTCGTAAATACCAAACAGCACATCCGGCACGCGATTGAGCAACTGTTCTGCACGTTTCAACCATACCTCGTCCGATTCTTCCGGACCGGCGAATCGATTGCTAACCAGTACGACTGCATCAACCCCGGTGTCAGCCATCCGCTTAAGCTCATTCACTTGCTCTTCGAATTCGTCTGATATATGGCCGGAAGCGATGACAGGTAATCGGCCGTTCGATTTTTCCTTGACGAACCGTGCGATCCGTACTCTCTCCTCTAAAGTTAAGTAGAACATTTCACTCGATTGACAGACCGCAAATAGGCCGTGAACACCTTGGTCGATGTACCATTCGACCAGCTCCCCTAGTGCTTCAAAGTCAACTTCGTTGGAATTCGTGAAAGGGGTTAGCATCGTTGGCCATACGCCGTTCGGAATGTTAACTTCCATTATCATCAACACCTCTTCCTGATCATTTAATGACACCTTCGCTCACATAGGGATCCATCACGGTTTTCAGCTCCGCTTTAGCAGTCGGAGAGAGAGGTTGAACCGGCAGTCGCGGTTCTCCGGCAGGCAAACCGAGCATGTTCAAAACCTCCTTCAAAACGGAAGGCAGTGTTCCCAACGAGAAGCTACTACGCAGCGCACGCAGCTTACGCTGCGACAATTCGGCTTCTTCCGTTTTTCCTTGCAGCCATAAATCGTAAATGGACCTGACAACTTCCGGGAATACATTGGCCGTAGCTGCGATAGCCCCATGACCGCCTGCCATCAGCGTCGGCAATATGAGTGAGTCTGTCCCGGCTAGTACTGCGAAATCCGGATCGCACAGTTCCAGAACTTGCAAGATGTTATCAAAGCTTCCGCTGCTGTCCTTAATGCCGACAATGTTAGGTACTTTGCTTAACTCCATGACCGTCTTGGGTAAGAGGGTATTGCCGGTTCGCGCCGGAATGTTATATAGGAGAATAGGCAGTTTCGTCGCTTCCGCAACCGTTCGGAAATGTCCAATTAACTCTTGCTGTGTAAATGTTAAAAAATACGGTGTAATGATGGATAAAGCGTCGGCCCCCATTTGTTCAAGACGTGCAGCTAACTGAGCCGTTTCCTGCGTTCCTACGCACCCTGCGCCTACATAAATTGGAACGCGTCCCTGCGCCTCTTCGATGACAATTTCGGCAACTCGTAACTTTTCCTCCATTGTCAGCGTAAAGAACTCTCCATTGGTACCGAGGCAGAACAGACCATGGACGTTAGCGGCGATGAACCTGCGAACGAATAGTCGCAATGCCGATTCGTTGATCTTTTGATTGTCATCAAAAGGCGTAATCATAGCGGGGATAATACCTGCTGGCTTTAACATCGAATCTCTCCTTGTTAGGAACGGATTTTAAATGACCACATTACATGCCTTAGGAAAGGTTATCTATCGGTTTTGGCGCAAGCTCAACCGCAGCGCGGATCGCGGCCAACATACTTCTATCATCCGCTATTCCCCTACCTGCAATGTCAAAGGCCGTCCCATGATCGACAGAGGTGCGAATGATTCCTCCCTTCAAACCGATTGTGATATTCACGCCGGCTTCAATACCAAGTACTTTGATCGGTATATGTCCTTGGTCATGATAACAAGCGACCACAATGTCAAAGTCCCCCTTTACAGCTCGATAAAATAGCGTATCAGCTGGATACGGCCCGGTAACGTTGATACMCTCTTCAGCTGCTGATCTGATACCTGGAATCAGTTTTTGTTCTTCCTCTCCGTTGCCGAACAGACCATTCTCTCCAGCATGCGGATTAATCCCGCAAACCGCAATACGAGGTTTGTCGTTTCCGGCCCTCTGCAACGTTTCATGTGCCAGCTTGATTACCTTGTACGTCCGCTCCGGATTGATCAACTCAATGGCTTGAATCAGTCCGACATGTGTGGTTAAATGGATAACCTTCAGCTTTGGAGCTGTGAGCATCATGCTGTAATCTTCGGTATGTGTGAGCCCGGCTAATATTTCGGTATGACCCGGATAAAGGTGGCCACCCTTATGCAGAGCCTCTTTATTTAAAGGGGCTGTGCAGATGGCGTCAATTTGCCGAGCCAAAGCCAATTCCACTGCTTTCTCAGCAAATACGTAAGCAGCATGTCCCGCTTCGGCGGATACTTTACCGAATGAGAGGTCAGGACCGAGCATGCGCAAATCCAAACAATCTATGCTGCCGTATTCATAACGCCCGTCATGAGGACTCGAAATGATATGAATGGAAGCTGTACCTTTCACAATGTGAAGTGCACGTTCCAACATGACCGGGTCTCCAATCACTAGCGGACGGCAGCTTTCGTATACTTGAGGATGGTGGAGAGCTTTCACGATGATTTCAGGCCCGATGCCTGATGCATCGCCCATCGTGATTCCTATTATTGGTTTCATCTTGTACTCAATCCTCCATTCAATAATTCCAACGCTCGCAGCAATACTTGGTCAGATCCGAATCCCCCTGCTTTGGTTACCGCCAGAAGATGTTCATCTGAAACAAGGCATCCAATCGGGACCCCGCTTTCCACCTCGTCAAGCACCCGAAATTCGTTTACTTGTAGAAAGGAACATACTTGCCTTGCTGTATCGCCACCGGTCAATATGATGCCTCCAATTCTGCTACGAGTCATCAAACGGGACACGGATTCGCCTAAAGCACGTGATATCGCATCACTAACTTCTTGCGCAGTCATGCCATTTAGTGCGCCGGTATTCTGTGCGAGTCGTATAGCTTCCAGGTCACCTGACGAATATAACACCGTATGATAGTTTGCATGTATGGCCTTTTCTGCTTCTTCCACTGCATTCACCAATTCGTGCTCTCTTTCGGCTTTACAAGATACGAGGCGATAAGCCTCCATGCGGATGCCCCGCACATTCGGTTGGCTGAGAAGGACGTCCAATTGACGGCGTGACCGAGAACTGACACTGCCGATCACTGTAAGTATCGGACCGTTTGGTTGCACTAGTTTTTTTGGCGATGGCTGCGTTAAAGTTTCAAATTGAACTGATAATTGTTGTGCCAAACCAGCTGAACCCACCCAAACAACCGAATGCGATGTCTCCCCGACCAGGGAAACAATACGCTTCAAATCATCATCATTGTCAGAATCTACAAGCAAATACCGAAAACCTTTGGAGAGACAATTTTGCAACACGAGCTCCAACGCATCTCTTCCCTCCGCTAGTATCTTGCGAGGGATGACCTCGACAGGCTGCTTCGTCTGATTACGCAATAATTCTGGGATATAGGATTCGGTTACCGGTGTTTTCGGATCGCTTGCGAATTCAGTTTCATGCAGCGGCGTTCCATGAACATACAATTTGCCCTCGCGAACCAGACGTCCGGCTTCGGGATAAGCAGCAGCGATGACTACGAAGTCGGGACGATAGGTGTCGTACACGGCATCAATTTCCGAACCCAGATTTCCGCGCAAGGTGGAATCAATTTTTTTGAAAACAACATCCGCTCCGAAAACCTGAGCGCACCTCGATGCCTCAACAGCTCTCTGGTAGGCGGCTTCGGCATTCAGGGATCGGCTGTCGGTGTCAAATACGAGTACATCCTGCTCTGATACCGCTTCCATTCCCGCCTTGAACTGTAAAAGTACAGTTACATGCAGCCCTTGCTTGGCAAACTGTACGCCTGTATCCCCCGCTCCCGTAAGATCATCGGCAATAACGGCAATTTTCAATTGCGGTAACCTCCCAGCGATTTGGTCAGCAACACGTGCTTCGAACACGTCTAATCCAGGCAGACACTCTCCCTCTATTAAGGGAACAGCTTCCGATACACGGTTTTAATCGACGCCAAGTCCATCGGTTTCGGATTATTTGTTAAAAGCCTAGTAACCTTGGATGCAGCGATCGCCAGATCATCCACATCTCCTTCCGAAATGCCAAACTCGCGCAAGTTTTGCGGGATACGCATCTCTGAAGTCCATTCGAAAATCTGCTTGATCACCCTATCGGAGGACTCTTTCCCTCCCATCTTCCCAACATGCAGCCCCATGACCCCAGCTACCTTTCTAAGCTGATCTGCTATGGCATCCTGATTAAAGGCCATAACATGGGGCAGCAGCATCGAATTGGCAACTCCGTGCGAAATATTGAACTTGCCTCCGAGTGGATATGCAAGCGCATGAACGGCCGCTGTGCCAGCCGCGCTCAACGCCATGCCGCCGTACATGGACCCGAGCAGCATTTTCCCCCTCGCTTCAAGATCCGAACCGTTATGATATGCAGGAACCAGACTTTCTGCAATCAAACGGATGGATTCCAACGCAAACATGTCGCTTATCGGATTAGCCTTGTTGGATATATATGATTCCAAAGCATGCGTAAACGCATCCATTCCCGTTGCAGCCGTGATCGATTTCGGCAAGCCTATCGTCAAAACAGGGTCAATGATGACCAGCTTGGGCAGCAAGTGCCTGCTGATAATACCAACCTTTAACTCTTCTTCCGGAACACTTACAATGGCATTCGGCGTTACTTCCGAACCTGTCCCAGAAGTCGTTGGTACAAGTACTGTCGGGATGCCAGATTGCGAAACAAGATCGGTCCCAATCAGATTCTTCACGTCAACTGGATTCGTCAGTAAAACGGAAAATATTTTTGCAGCGTCGAGAACACTTCCCCCTCCTATACCAATCAACAAATCTACAGGTTCAGCAGAAATGCTGCTGAATACGGAGCGAATATTGTCAACCGTCGGTTCCGGTTTCACTTCTGTTATATAACGACTGGATATACCGGCTTGTTTTAGCTCACGTGCAACTTGTTCAATTACCCCGAGCGCTACGATTGAAGGTTGCGTAACGATCACGGCGTGCCGAAATTCGCCGAGCAACTTGATTCGAGGAATCAATTGATCAATGACATTACGACCGACGACAATGCTGCCGGACGTCTGGAACATGAACGGATTGAATGCATAACCTTCTTTCATAAGAGTCCCCCTTTTGAACAAAATTCCCACAATTTCCCTCATCCTACGCCCGCTTACAATCGATGTCAATGCAGCTGTAGTTTGAAGATGCAATCGACCTATATATCGGATTCAATCCCYCCCTGAGTAGGAATAGGTGTGATAGTAATCTTACAATATGTGGCATCTGTCGTAAGTTCTACAAACCGATGAGGAGATTGAATACCATGAATATTGAGCCCTATGTAACGCCTTATAAATTGGGTAAACCGGTGCTTATAGGATCCGGAATCCCCGGTCACTTTGATGAACGGGCAGTTGATTGCCCCTTCGTCTTTCAACATAATGAAAAGTTTTACATGATGTACGTAGGATTTGACGGTACGGGTTATCAAACAGCCTTGGCCACCAGCAAAGACTTGTTAGAGTGGGAGCACCTTAGTGTCATTTTACGGCGAAATGAAGGTTCAGTCTGGGACTCGAAAAATATAGCAGGTACATGGATTTTGAAGGAAAATAAGATCGATGCTCCTCCGGTGCTTAAGAAATGGAACAACAAATATTGGCTGCTCTATCATGCCTACCCTGATTTTGGGTACGAAGAAGGTTCGGCCAAAATCGGAATCGCATGGTCGGAAGATGAACAACTACTGGAGTGGCACAGATACGTTGATCCAATTCTAACCCCGGAAGAAGGCGCAGATTGGGAAAAAGGAGGTTTATACAAGGAATGTCTTGTTGAACATGAAGGTACGTTCTACCTGTTTTATAATGCCAAAAACGCAAATAAGGGAAAATGGCTCGAACAAACGGGCGTTGCTTTCTCAACTGACCTCACCTCGTGGCAGCGATACGAGCATAACCCGATTCTACGTGTCTCTCCGGAAAGATGGGACTCCGGTTTTGTCAGTGACCCTTGTGTCTTACTGGATAAAGATCAATGGATCATGTATTTCTTTGGCTATAATTACAAGCAAGCACAAGAAGGAATTGCCTTATCGAAAGACCTTTTACATTGGGATAAATATCCGGAGCCGATCATTCGCGTAGGCGAAGAAGGAACGATTGACTCTTCTTTTGCGCATAAGCCGTCTGTCATTACGCATCATGGCGTGCTATATCACTTCTATTGCTCCTGCCGACCTTCTAAGGAAGGCGATGCGACAAAAAACTGGGGAAAAGAGTTCCGTACGATCAGTGTGGCTGCCTCGCATGATGTTTTCAAAGGAGACCCTGCCCATGCAACTGGATGAAATGTTTGTGGAAGGCAAAAGATGCCCGATCGGGATCGATGTGACACGCCCTGCTTTCAGCTGGAGCTACAAATCCAGTCTTACTCGCTCGCAAATGCAAACTGCCTACCGAATCATAGTGTCAACCACTGAAGAAAATATACAGCACATCGTATGGGACAGCGGTAAAATTGCAAGCAGGAAAAGCGTGCATATTTTATATGAAGGTCCTCCGCTACAATCTCGCATTCGCTATTATTGGAAGCTTCAATTTTGGAATCAAGACGATCAGATGGTAGAAAGCCCAGCTTCGTATTGGGAAATGGGACTTCTTCATGAGTCTGATTGGGCAGCTCGTTGGATTGGAGAATGGGATGGAGAGTCGTTCGAACGTATGGCGCTTCCGCTGTTCCGATATGATTTTAAACTAATGAAAAGTGTGAAAAGAGCAAGAGCTTACATCTGCGGCTTGGGACAATACGAGCTTCGCTTAAACGGAAATAAAGTCAGCGATCATGTGCTAACGCCGGGGTGGACAAACTTTGACAAGACCTGCCTATACAACATCTATGATGTGACAGATGAAATGAATACAGGTGACAATGCGGTGGGTGTGATGCTCGGAAACGGATTTTTCAATGTCACGGGTGGCCGTTACACGAAATTTAAACATTCCTTCGGTACCCCAACATGTTTGGTACAGCTTGAAATCACCTATACCGACGGTACGACGGTCACAATTGCCACTAATCAGGACTGGCGGATCGCAGAAGGACCTATCACCTTTTCCTGCATCTATGGGGGGGAGGATTATGATGCTCGTCGTAATCCATCGGGTTGGGATCTGCCCGGTTACACGGAAAGCGATGATTGGAGATACGCAGCAGAAGTTGATCCACCTCTTGGTAAGCTTAAGTCGGAAGCACTTTCTTCAATGAAAGTGATGCACACCTTCAAACCATTGAACATAACACAACCTAGTCCAGGCGTATACGTCGCCGATTTCGGGCAAAACTTTTCTGGATGGGTTGACATATCTATTAGAGGCCAGAAAGATTCAAAGATTACTTTATCCCCGGCAGAACTGTTGAAGGAAGACGGTACCGCCAATCAAAAGTGGACAGGATCCCCTTACAAGTTTTCCTATATCCTGAATGGAGACGGAGAGGAAATCTGGTCGCCGCGTTTCAGCTATTACGGTTTTCGTTATGTACAAATCGAGGGCGCTATTCCTGTCGATTCGTCCGCTCCCCTTGCAGAGATTCCTTCACTGCTCCGCTTGGAGGGACAAATGATCTATCCAGATACGGGATTATCAGGTCATTTTGAATGCTCAGATGTTATATTGAACCGGACACACGAAATGATTAATCAAGCGATTCTCAGCAATATGAAAAGTCTCTTTACGGATTGTCCGCATCGAGAAAAGCTCGGATGGCTGGAACAAATCCATTTAATGGGTCCCTCTGTGGCATTCAATTATCAGGTAGAAGCTTTATTAACGAAAGTCATGGAAGATATCCGAGATGCCCAATTGCCGAACGGAATGGTGCCGACGACGGCACCTGAATATGTTGTATTTTCCGATAAATGGCGCTGCTTCCGCGATTCTGTTTCTTGGGGCGGTGCGTACGTGTTGACAGGCTGGAACCTGTTTCGGCTGTACGGCAATACTCGGATCTTAACCGAGCATTACGACGGTATGAAAGCGTACATCGATTATGTGACGGAGAGCTCCGATCAATTCATCGTCCATCAAGGTCTAGGAGATTGGTATGATGTTGGGGAAAATGGACCTGGGTTCGCCCAAAACACACCTGTCCCCCACACGGAAACAGCGATGTATTACCATCTCGTTGATGTTTTTGTGCAAATCGCAAACTTGTTAAACAACAAGCAGGACGCCATCAAATACATGAACTTACGGGATAAGATCAAATCGGCGTTTAATAACGCATTTTTTAACCAGGAAACTTCCCGATATGCCACCGGCAGTCAAACCTCCAACGCCATGCCGCTATCACTGGGACTTGTGGATGATCAATATAAGGAAACCGTACTCTCTCATCTAATTGAAGACATACGACTGCATGGTTATCATACGACTGCTGGCGATGTGGGGCATCGTTATGTGCTGCTTGCACTCGCGCTGAATGGCCGTTCGGACATCATTTACGAAATGACCCGACAAACTGATCATCCAAGCTACGGCTATCAAATCGCACATGGCGCAACGACATTAACGGAAGCCTGGGACGGTCCAACTGTTGGCAAATCACAAAACCATTTTATGCTCGGTCATTTGGAAGAATGGTTTTATGCCGGCTTAGCCGGCATCGATTATCGATATGACCCCGATTTCCAAAGCTTTACGTTGACGATTAAACCATCGATACCTGTTGGCTTAGAAGAAGTCAAGGCTCAGCACCAGTTGCTTGTCGGAACTATGGGTGTTGAATGGAAACGCTATAATCAAACTCAGTTGACGTTACACGTGCGTATTCCTGCAAACTGTACGGCCGACGTCTATGTCCCTACATTTGCCATGGATAGGATTACAGAAAACGGTTCAAAGATTGAAGCAGCCTCAGGCATCGAAATCATCGGTTATGAAGCTGGATATGGCGTACTTCGAGTTACTTCAGGACATTACCAATTTGAAAGCGAAGTCGCAGACTTACCCTTTGAGCGAAATTAGTCCAACAAAAAAGAGCTATCGTCACATGTATGGACTACATGGTGAGCAGCTCTTTTTCTATACGCATTTAAGGATGGATCGACACGATTTCATAGGCCATACCCGAAGTAGTGTTAAACACGACCACTTGATCGTCTATCAATACATCTTTCAAGGGTTCAACCCCAACTATACGAACTTCGTCACCGGTCCTAAGACGGCAAATACCTCCAAGCAGCGAACGTACCTCTGCACTTTCGAGTTTGCCGCTCCTCCACTTGATATCTACCTCAAAGCCGCCTCGTGCCCTCAGTCCCTTCACTTCTCCGTCAGACCATGCCACCGGCAATGCCGGCAGCAAGTGAAGCTCACCMGTATGACTTTGCAGCAGCATTTCCACGATCCCGGCAGTTCCCCCGAAGTTGCCGTCAATTTGAAACGGCGGGTGGTTATCCAGCAGGTTCGGCAGCGTCGATTTGCCTAACAGCGCCATGATGTTCTCGTAGGCTGCTTCGCCGTCTTCCAAACGAGCCCAGAAATTAATGATCCACGCTCGACTCCAACCGGTATGCCCGCCTCCGTTCGCAAGTCGGCGCTCCAGTGTTTTGCGCGCAGCCTCAGCCAGATCAGGTGTCCCTCTGACAGTCACTTGATTGCCAGGATGAAGGGCGAATAAATGAGAGATATGCCGATGCCCAGCCTTCTTCTCTTCGTAGTCCTCCAGCCATTCTTGAAGTTGACCGTAACGGCCGATTTTCGGTTCTGGAAGCCGGCTGCGGACATGTATCCATTCTTCCCGCACGGAATCTTCTGTTTCCAACAATTCGCTTGCCCGAATACAAGCTGAGAATAAAGCATGCAGAATTTGATTATCCATTGACGGTCCCATCGTGAGACAGCCTCTTTCCCCACTCGGCATCACGTAGGTATTTTCCGGGGAAGCAGATGGACAGGTCACCAGCTTGCCGTCCGGCGTTTCCATTAAGTAGTCGAGGAAGAATAACGCCGATTCTTTCATCGTTTCATAAGCGCGCTGCAAGAATTCGAGGTCGCCGCTAAATTCGAAATGCTCCCACAGGTGCAAACACAGCCATGCAGCTCCCATCGGCCAGTACGTTGCTGGGATATAGATATCCTGCGGAGCAGTATCTCCCCAAATATCCGTATTGTGATGTGCGACGAACCCTCTGCAGCCATACATGGTTTGCGCAGTTTTCCTTCCGCGCTCCCGCATTCGTTCAATAAGATCGAACAGCGGCTCGTGGCACTCCGACAAATTACACGTTTCTGCAGGCCAATAATTCATCTGTGCATTGATATTTATCGTATATTTGCTGTCCCATGGCGGCTCTATTTTATCATTCCATATCCCCTGCAAATTGGCGGGCAAGGAGCCCGGGCGGCTGCTGGAAATGAGCAAATACCGGCCATATTGAAAATAGAGCGGAATGATCCCGGAATCTTCGCCGCCTTCCCGAATTCGCTCCAACCTCTTGTCCGTTGGCAAATCTACAGCCTCTCCCACTCCGGATTGCAGCTTGAATGAAACTCGGTCATACAGACGTCCGAAGTCTTCTAGATGCTCAACTTTTAACTGTGCGTACGTTTTCCCTGATGCTTCCTCCACTTGTCTTACGCATTGCGCCTTCGGATCCTCATAACGAAATGAGGTCGCTGCCGCCAGGTAAAGTGTCACACTGTCAGCTTGATCAATAATCAAATGCTCGCCGATCACACGGACGACACCTCCATGAGCTTCCGCGTGCAGCACTGCACAAAATTCGGAGCCGCCCCCGCCGCAATTGCCGCGAATGGCAATTGCGTGATCGGACAGCTTGCCAATTTGTTCCGCATACTTGTTTTTCTCGCCCCGCATAAGACGCGCGGTCAAGGATAATGCGCCGGGCGTATCTGCTTCCAGCCGAATCGTCAATACCTGATCGACGTGACTGGACAGCATCTCGCGTTTATAACGAATACCGCCCGTCTGGTAGGTTACGGAGGCAATCCCCGTACTTAAGTCAAGTTCACGGTGGTACTCTTCAATCACTCCGGAGTGCCCTTCGAAGCCCAACGTCAAATCAGCAAGCGGCATATAATGACGCTGCCCCTCTGGGACGCCGGAAAGTGCCATCACCGCAAGCTGCTCGGCATCGCGAATTCGCCCTTCCGTAATCCATTGGCGAATTTGCGGAAGATGCGCAAGAGCATCCGGATTGTTGCGCTCCTTCGGTCCTCCATACCAGACCGAATCCTCGTTCAATTGAATCTTTTCCTTGGCAACCTTGCCAAAAACCATACCTCCGAGTCTGCCGTTCCCAATCGGCAGTGCTTCGTTCCACTCGGAAGCCGGCTGCTGAAACCAAATTTTATCCATAAATTCGGTCCACCTCCCGCAGTACTTCGTCATTCATGAAAAATTCTCCTCTCTAATGCGATTGTCTGGCAACCGAAACGAAGTTCAGGCCTAATGAATTACAGTTCAACAACTAAATTAATAACATCGCTAACAGGTAACCTAATATGTATTAACGATCACTGATGGGAGGCTCACCATCCAACCAATTCCATTCGTTGTTTACGATAAAGCGGCTGACAGATTCATGCGGTGTTATTCCCCAATCATGGAAGGAACGAATGCACCCGATGAATGCGCTTATCGTTCCCTTGTTCGGCATAGACAGCATCGCATCTTGCAGTACCATGTAAGATACTGGTTTGTCATGTACCTTTTCCAATGCACCCATCATTGATTTATGGCATGGGAAGAGTATACGGTTATAAGTAAGAATTAATCGTCCTGCAAATAACGCAACTTGACTAACAGCATGCGATAATAAATATGTGTTGTTCAATGCTAACGCTCGATTGGCAAAATATCCCCCATACAACTCCACTTGAGCAAAAAAGTCCTTGAAGTTTCTCTCCCGACTATCTTCAGGATATACGGGAATACGACTAACAAGCTCATCCAAGTTGGGTATTCGAGAAAAGGCGACAAAGGCTCCTTCAAATGAGGCACGAGTCGGCTCACTCCCCTTTTCTGCCGCCGCTTTCAAGAAATCATAATTGATTATTTTCCCGTCATAATAACCACCCTTGTAGTCACAACCCTCTTCTGCATAATAAAACAAATGATCACGCTGTTTTCGTTCCTGGAAAGTCTCATCCTTTACAACCAAATAACAATCAATATCTGAATCCTCGCGTGCGTTTCCTTTAGCGACAGAGCCAGCAATAATCACAGCCAAGTACTCGGAATCCTGCCCAATCCGATTCACTAGATAGTTAATTGCTTTCTTGTGATGTTCTCTGATTTCACTTTTCTGTCCATGCTCAGTCATTGAGAAACACATCCCCAAAAAAGATTTGTTATTCTCACTTTACATCATTTTTGTTGTCAGATTATGTGGTATTCATGACATATCTATAGGTGGAAAATGACAAAAGCTGAATGGTTCCCAAAAATACCCACAAAAGAATATCATGAATAGTTCATTAGGTCTACGAACTATTGGAACTAGTGTGTGAAACGTTAGCAGTGATCGTGTAGTTTCGGCCAGCTTCAGCCGTGAACGCGAACACGCCATCTTCTACCTGTTCCCAATCTGCGACTTCAATCGTAATCGGCACTGCTGTACGCACTTGGCAGCGTCCAGACTGTGAAGCTTGGATAACTGCCCTTTGCAGCTTTCCGTCCGCCCAGTCCAGATCAATCTCGTAACCGCCGCGAGCGCGAATGCCTCTTATCCGGCCGGAAGGCCATGCCTTCGGGAGTGCAGGCAGCAAATGCAGTTCGCCGGCATGGCTCTGCATGAGCAGTTCGGCGATGCCTGCCGAAGCAGCGAAGTTGGCTTCAATTGTGAGCGGATAGAAGGTAATTTTCGGATGACGGTGCGCATTGAATAGGTTCGGGAATGGATTGCCCAACAGCTTCGTCAAATACGAATGTGCCATCTCCGCATCCTCCAGACGCGCGTACATACTAATATTCCAGGAATAGCACCAGCCGATTGTATCCTCGCCTTCATACACACGGCGGCGATCTAGGCTGACACGGGCAGCTTTAGCCAGTTCTGGCGTACCGCGAACCGTAATCTGATTTCCCGGATGCAATGGGTACAAATGGGCGGTATGGCGATGTCCCGGTTCCGCTTCATCGAAATCGCGATACCATTCCTGCAATTGACCATGCTGACCGATACGAAGTGGCAGCAGCCGTTTCAGCGCATCCTGCAGCGATTGTCTGAACGCAGCATCTGTTTCCAATACATGTGCAGCCTCCATACAGTTCGTGAACAGCTCGCGCATAAGTGCTATATCCATCGTCGAGCTCATACTTACCGCAGCCTTTTGTCCATCGGGTGCAATGAAGGTATTCTCTGGTGACGTAGACGGCACCGAGACGAGATTACCTTCACCATCTTCCACCAAGTAGTCGAGGCAGAACAACGCTGCTTCCTTCATAATCGGATAAGCCTTGCCCTTTAGGAAGTTCTTATCTCCGCCGTAAGCATAATGCTCCCACAAATGTTGGCACAGCCATACGCCGCCAAGCGGCCAGAAAGCCCAGCTTGCCGAACCTTGAGAAGGACTCGTATTACGCCACAGATCAATGTTGTGGTGCGCAGCCCATCCCCGACAGTTATAATAAGCCTTTGCCATACGCGATCCGGCGATTCGCAGATCTTCCAGCAAATCGAATAGCGGTTCATGAAACTCCGCGAGATTGCAGACTTCAGCCAGCCAATAGTTCATCTGGGTATTAATATTCGTCGTATAGTTGCAAGACCATGGCGGCTTCGTCATGTTATTCCAAATGCCCTGCAGCGTTGTCGCCTGCGTTCCGGGACGCGAAGCGCTTATCATCAGGTAGCGGCCGAACTGGAAGAACAGTTCAGTAAGCCGCTCGTCCGCTTGACCAGCCAGTACCGCCGCAATCCGTTCGTCAGTTGGGATGTCATCGCGGCTTGGCGCTTCAAGCTCAAATGTCACGCGATCGAAGTAGGTAGAGATGTCCGCAATATGGCGTTCCCGCAGCTCGGCGTACCTCAACTTCGCCGCTTCGTTCAGCCATGCGTCGCAACGTGGCCGTGGATCCACCCCTTCGAGAGCGGGATCGTGGTCGAAGCCGTTAAAGCTGGTCGCAGCGGTAAGCAACAGCGTTACTGCATCTGCTCCCTTTACGACTAACCTTCCGCCATGCGTCTCGACATTTCCACCCTCAAGGATTGCCTGAAGATGAACCTGGAACTGGATGCCTTTATTTTCCTCGTAGACGACCGTATCTTCCGACTGTTCTTTCTCGTGGTCCAGCAGGCTTGGCGCTGCACCAGTCAGGATGATGCAATCGATTCCAAATTTCCCAACGCTGTAATTAAGCCGGCTGGTAAGCGCCGCCTCCAATCCGATTGCTCCCGGACGGTCGGCTTCGAACCGCACCGCCATCACCTGATCAACGGCTGACGCAAACACCTCTCTTTGTATGCTCACGCCACCTGACACATATTCGGTCCGGAACAGCCCGGTACGCAGATCAAGCTCCCGCCGATAATCTTCTACTGAGGAAGGATGGCTCATAACGATCTCCAGATCGCCCATGGCCTGGAACGCATTGCCCGCCGGCCCCAGCATATGCTCTTCAATAATCGCTTGGGCATCACTGTAGCGGCCTGCGAAAATGAGCCTACGGCTCTCCTCCAAATAACGCAACGGCTCCTCACGCTCTCCGTCTCGCTTCGTGCCTGACCACAGAGTATCCTCGTTGAGCGCAATCTGCTCTCGCTTGATACCGCCATAGACCATGCCGCCTAAGCGGCCGTTGCCAACCGGCAGCGCCTCGACCCAATCATCAGCCGGCTGACGGTACCACAATTTCATGCGATTGCCGCCTGTATTGTCTCTCATGGGTTAAACTCCCCTGTCATTGTGTATGATATAGCACTTCATCCCTTACGCATTAGCGGCTTCCAATATCTGGACATCTAGTGCGGCAAGCTGCAGCCTACCTTCATGAGAAGTGCCGCTTAACAAATCAACATAGGTGCCTGCACCTAGCTGAACCTCGGCCGCATCCTCGTTATGATTAAGCAAGAACAGGAATTCTTTTCCGTCTTTGACACGGACGGACGCCTCCACACCGAAAGGCGTAGCCAGCACTGGCTGAATGCCACGCGTTTCACACAAATGCCCAATCAGTCCGCTCAGCATAGATGACTCCGGCGAGGTCGCTACGTACCATGCTTCGCCTGATCCGCGTCGATTGCGAGTAAGAGCAGGGAATCCTTGGTAGAAGTCGCGCTCGAATACGGCAAACGACTCAGCTCCTTCCGCATGAACGACATCGCACAGCACGCCGCAATCGTACGAGCCTTCCAACTCGCCAAGTTGCGATGTCATGACGACGCGATTTCGCTGATGTTCCATCGGTGCGTCGATCTCCTCCACCCATATCCCGAGCAGCTCGCGAAGCTCCCCAGGGTAGCCGCCAGGCGTAACCAGATCGCTTTCGTTCACGATGCCGCTAAATGTTGTGGTAACGAGCGTACCGCCCTGCTCCACGAAATGCTCCAAACGTGCGGCATAGCCCGGATGGAGCAAATACATCACCGGAGCAACCACGATCTCATAATTAGCCAGATCCCTTTCCACGCTAATGAAATCAACCTGTAGATTCCGACTGTAGAAGGCGTCATAATACTTCTCTACTTCATGGACATAGCGTAGATCCACGGTAAGTCCGCTGGAATGCTCGATTGCCCACCAGTTATCCCAGTCGAACACGATCGCCGCCCGCGCATCAGAGCGCGCGCCAATCAACGTATCACCAAGCTGCTGAAGCTCGCTGCCAATCTGGGCGCATTCCCGGAATACCCGGGTGTTCTCATGGCCGGCATGATCGATCATAGCTCCATGGAACTTCTCGAATGCGCCGAGCGAGCGGCGCAGTTGGAAGTACATCACCGCATCCGCACCACGAGCGATGGCATGATGACTCCAAAGACGGTTTACGCCAGGACGCTTCACTGCATTGCGGGGGCGCCAGTTAAGCTGAGTCGGACACGATTCCATCAGCAAGAACGGATCTCCGCCTTTCAATCCTCGCATTAAATCGTAGCGCATCGCCATCTGGCTTGGAGTCATGTCGTCTCCTGGATACATATCGAGCGCAATAACATCCAGTTCCTTCGCCCACTTGAAATAATTTAGCGGCTTATAGGTGCCGTTACTTTGAAAGTTCGTAGTCACAGCCGCATCCGGATTTACTTCCTTGATGGCGTCCCGTTCAAGCTTGTAGCAGTCCAGAATGGCATCCGAATTGAAGCGATCATAGTCTAGCGAAATGCCTTGGAAGGCGGTATCATCCGCATTGCTCGAGCTTAGGTGCTCACTGAGTGCACTCGGCAGCACGATTTCGTTCCAATCATAAAACGTATGGCCCCAGAAACGTGTATACCAAGCGCGATTCAGCTCTTCGAGCGTGCCGTACCGGTCGCGCAGCCATACGCGAAACGCCTTCTCGCAGTTGTCGCAATAACATCTCAAACCGTATTCATTATTTACATGCCACAGCAGCAAGGCAGGATGATCCTTATAGCGCTCAGCAAGCTTACGTGCCATCCGTTCCGAATATAGTCTGAAAGTCGGGCTGTTCGGGCAAGAATTATGCCGGCGGCCGAACTTGCGCTTGCGGCCGTCATACTCGACTAACGTGACATCGGGATACCGCTTCGCCATCCATGCTGGGTGTGCCGCAGTCGATGTGCCAAGGCAAACCTTGATCCTCTGTGCATGAAGCTTATCCATCATCTCGTCCAGCCAGTCAAAGCGATACGTTTTCTCATCCGGCTGATTAAGCGCCCACGAGAAAACGTTAAGCGTGACAATATCAACGCCGGCGATCTGGAACAGCCGCATGTCCTCATCCCAAATTTCGGATGGCCATTGTTCCGGGTTATAGTCTCCTCCGTACATGATTTTCGGTAAGTTCTCTGTAATCATCAGCAATTCGTCCCCCTTGAGTTAATGCACAGACGTAAGCGCTGTCTTTTCTATTCATTGTAATCGCACGATGGCACCAATACAGCGTTCATTTTTAATGAAATTGCTTTAGATTAAGTACTGCCCCCTCAGCGAATGTGACACATTGGCTCCTACGGAGGGGGACTGTCATAAATTTAGCGTAAAAATGGGAGACCTGGTGCCGCAAATACTTGATCGACATCGTCAAGCACCAGCACCCAGTCGTTGCCTGGTGCGCTTATCGAAGGAGGAACGAACGCTTGCATTCCCTCGTTGTCCACCAGTCCAGCGGATTCACTTTCACCTGTTCGCGGATTGAACCACCAAACCGCGGCCCGCTTGCCAGAGAATTGACCAAGCCGCAGGGTGATCGTGCGGCCCGTATAGGTGTACGCCAGCAAATAGCTTTTGCCCAAGTTCACGAATAAACGATCGTATCGGTAACCCGGATCGCCGCAAATCGTCGTCTCGTCAGGCGTCCGCTCATGATAAGGCCTTGATAGGATCAGATGCTTCAAATGGACCATCTGCTTTGCGCCGTCATCATCCAACGCGTCGATCCAGCTCCGCGTGCAGCCGTATGCTCCGACGCCCCGCTCCTCTGTATGAAACTGCATGACCGCATTGTGTCCGTAGGTATGCCCGAATGCGCCTGCGAACACTGCCCAATAGGCATAACGCCTCACATCGTCCGCAGTCCATCTTGGAGCTTCCAAGAAATGCAAGCCATGTGGAATATCCTCGTAAGACGGCTCGGCATCTATCGTCGGCTTCGCTGGAACTTTTGCCCAATCCATTTGCACAAATCGCCAGTTGTCTTCGCCCACTAACGTGTCGGGTTTGTCCTCCTCCATCTGGTCATAGCTACGATGCCCCGACTGAAACATATTGAAGTCGAGCCAATCCTCGTTATGGAACCACGTCGAGGACTGTGTCCGTCCATACGGATGAAACGTCATCAGGTGATTTGGGGCAGCCTTCCGTATCGCACGGCCCATATTGAGCCATGCATCCATATGATCGCTACCACGGATGTCGCCTCCATTTAGCCAGATCACGTTAGAACGATCCTTGTAGCGATTGCCGACCCATTCGCCGTAACGCTCCGCAGTCCCGGCATTGATTGAATAATGTTCTACAACGCTGCCCCATACGGGGACAAGAGCGACATACAGCCCTTCACGCTCTGCCATTCCGATCACCTCATCAGCATATGACCAATAACTTGTAAACTCTGCTGATCGTTCCGCATCGGGCTGGTCCAAATCGAGATCTCGGAACGGCACTCTCCCGTAAGCGTTCTCGGAATTTAAATCATGCACAAGCATGATCTGAATGACGTTGTAGCCCTTGTTTTTCCGGTCACGCAGATAAGTCAGCGCCTGCTCCCTCGTCGTCCGTTTTAAGATTAGCCATGCCGTATCTCCCAACCAAAAAAACGGAGTTCCGTCAGCATGTTGCAAATACCGTCCGTTTTCCGAAACAATGAGTCTCCCGTTATCCCAAGGTCTATGATTATTCATTTAATTACCTCCTATTTCTACTTCAAAATGCAATGGGCGAACATTTTGAATGACTAATGCATTTTATAGTGCTGCCGATATTCGCTCGGTGTGAGACCGCAATATTTTTTGAAAACGCTGAAGAAGTGTCGGACGCTCTCATAACCAACTTGCTCGGATATACGGTGTAAGGAATCCATCGAATCGCCAAGCATCAGTAACTTCGCCTTCTTAATGCGGTAAAGATGCAAATAATTAATCAGCGTCAGCCCAGTCTCTTTACGAAAGAGCGAGCTAATATAATTGGGGTGTAAGTATACATGCTCGGCAATTTGATCGAGTGAAATATTTTCCCTATAATGCGTCTCGATATGCCGGATAATTTTTTTGACATTTTTGGACATTTGATCGTAGTCGATCCCTGGGACGGTTTCATCCCAATTTAATGAGGCTTGAGATGAAACCTCATCCTCACTTTCCAGCAACTCAAGCGACAGATTCGTCATTACGTCGTAAAGCTCTGCCTTATTAATCGGCTTTAAGAGATAATCAATCACTTTACAGCGTATGGCTTGGTGCAGATAGGTAGGATCATCGTATCCGGTCAAAATTATGAAGTGATCGCATAGGCCTCGCTCACGCACTTTTCGTATCAGTTCTAGTCCATTCATCTCCGGCATCTGAATATCCGTAATAAGCAAATCGGGACGGAAGTTCTTCAGCTTTTCAAGTGCATCAAATCCATCATACGCACTGACGATCTGCGAGCATGGTGTCTGCCCTTTCTCAATGATATTAATCAGCCCCTTTAACATAAAGGGTTCGTCATCTACGATCATCAAGTTAAGCATGTTATCCCTCCTTGTACTTGAGCTTTAGTGTGAACATTGTGCTTCGCTAATACATTTATTATATAACCGCGATATCCAATAATGGAATTTTATTCAATCGATTTCATGTGCTAGCATCTTATTTTATATGTAATCAATATCATTTAAGCGTCTAAATTCGCGCCGACGGCCTTTAGGGTAAGAGCAATCCACCTTGCGGGACTTAGTCACCTAAAGATGTGCATATTGTTATTTAATGGCATACAGGCTAACGGGACCATACAGGCCGCCGGCTGCAAAAGCCGTTTCCCAATGCTCAGGCATTGTATCCGTCTGCCAGTAAGACACCTTCGGATTCGTGGATCCACCGACATTGCTTGACGGGCGGCCGATTTCATAATGGGTTCCCAACGTGTTCGTCACCCGAATACGCAGATGATGCGTTCCCGGACCGACATCAAGCTTGAATCGATATGGACTCCATGCGCGTACGCCAAGCGGGCTGCCATTCAGCCATACCTCAGCCGTACCGCGAACATGACCCAACTCAAGTACCGCGCCATTGTCTTCTTTCCATTCGACCATCGATTCATACTCAACTACGCCGCTATGATGCGGCAGGCACAGCACGGATCTCCAATCGCCGAGTTTTCCTTCGACCGGCGCGACCTCGAACCGAATCGGCGCGAGTAACACATCCGTCTCAGTACTCAAATCACTCGGCACGATGCGAAGCGCAGCCATTGTTCCTGCCGACTGCGTTTCGAACCGAGCTTGGCCATCACGCATTACCTTCCGCTCTCCGTCTATCCAACATTCACACTCACCAGCGCAGATGACCTGAAGCGCTGTGGCACCAGCCGGGAGTGGGAAGCGCAGCCAAATTGGTTTTCCCGTCTGAGCTGGTTCTCGCACGAATGGCAGTGGCTGAGACGTCGGCTTGGCATCCGGCATCAGCCAGCCGATATTCGGCAGCGGATGTGTGCGGCCGGGAAGCCACATTGTCTCCGTTTCTGCAAACTGAAGCACTGCTTCATGCAGTACCTCTGAGTGCAGTCCCTGTTCATTCAACCACGATGTGCCGGTGCAGAACAATTGATTGCTTCCATCTACCCGCTCGATCACGCCGTCGACCATTGCCACACCTTCACCCTCTGGCATGACAAGCTCTATGGTATTATCGCCGCCGCGCCAATACTGCGTCAGATCAATTTCTTCTTGACCTTGCCGGATATACGGATTGAAATCGCCATGCTCGGTCATAAGCTTGCCGTTCACATAGAGCACAACGCGCTCCTTCGCACAGAAGATGACGCGTACGCGACTGACACCACTGTTGTCCTGCTCGAAAATCGTGTACGACAACCGAGTTTTCGGATTAGGGTTAGGAGAATAAATCCACTTCGGCAGCGGCTCCTGCTCTTCCGCACACAAGGTAACCCCTGTGCGGATCAGCCCATTGGCTAGCGCCTCCGCACATAACAGCAACGAATTGGCTCCGTACTTCAGGTACACGGCAGATCGCTGCTCCTCAGGACCTCCGCTGCATGCGATCCTTTCTCCATTCACCCATAGCATGATTGCCGCATTGCTCTCCGTGCGCAGCCAGTATGTCCCGGCCTTCGGCGCTACTACATGCGTCCTCGCCCATACCTTATCGCCTAAATCCGCCATTCCCAAATTCAAGAATTTACGGGGAACCCGGCCCATACGGCCCGCCCATGTCCGGAATGACAGATCCCCCAGCGTATTACTGTAGACGACCGGCCAAATGCTGCCTGCATCAAAGCTCTGTTCCCGAGATGCTTCCCAGTAAGCCGCCTCGCTCCACAGCCGTTTCATCCAGACCGAATCGTCAAGGATGCTCACAAGCCAGTTAGCTGCCATGCCGTCCGATTCGCTCTCCTCACGTGCGACAAGCAGCTCGCGGCGCTCGATCGGTGCAAAAGCCGTTTGACCGCCATGTAAATCGAAATCCCCATAGCGATTATCAAGCGTGGGCACTGCCAATACCTGCCAGTCGTGCAGCTCTGTTACCGGGTCCTGTTCTGCAGGAAGCGCGGGTACTTCCGCTGGTAGCACCTGGCTGTCCGATGGGCGAGTGGAATGGCCGAACACTTCAGCCTCCGTTTGATCCCATGGGCATACGACGAATGCCGCTGGCCAGCTGTCGAATACCACTTCCAGTTCAACCCATTCACCGTCCCTGTTATATGAAAGCGGGGACACCTGCCCACTCACCGGATCCCACAGCTGCGGATAGCCTACAGTGCGTAGACGATAGCGTGCGCTCCGCGGAGGCCGCGCCCATTCACCCGACGGTTCGTGCATCGGCAGCAGCTCCCCCGCTTCCGGCAGCAATAGGAATATATCAGCGTCTTCTGTCCTGCGCATCAACGGCATATTCGGCCCATTGGTGCGACCCAGTGACTTCGATTCAAGTATTTCTAACGCGTCTTGGGCGGAGCTGACATAGATAGCACCCTCCAGCACCGGATCATCCTCTCCGCACTGTACAGCAATTACCAGTCCACCGGTTTCAATCCATGCTTTCACGTTCGCTAAGGCAGCATCATCCATAATTGTGGTGCCGCACAGTATTAGCGCAGAGAATGATTCGTCGCCAATTCGAAGCTTGCCGTCTGACATCTTCGCAATCTCCAAAGCAGAATCGTCCGTCACATCAAAATCCATGCATGCGGAGCGAAGCGCACCTGGTTCATTACGCTCCTTGCGATTCCAACGGCCCGTCAGAGATTGGTAAACCGCTTGAACATGCTCGAGTCGCTTATTCGGCATCAAGTTGGCGACAACCATCGGATGCTGGAGCGGCCCTCCGTCTGAAAGCGACATCCAACCGCATGCTGCGTGCGAAGGATAATGTACCGCGACATCGGCGACATGCGTTCCTTGCGTTAACAGCCAGCATGCGCGGCTGACCGTATCGACCAACACGCCGTAATGCTCATAATACGGCTGACGCCATCCCGTGTCGGGCGGCGCCCACTCCCACCATCCGCCACGCGTACTGTAATAGACAGAGTGAGGACTGTAAAGCGTCACGCCAGACTGCAGCCAAGGCACCAGCCAGTGCAACGTCTCCTCCATCGTTCCGCCCCAGCCGCTCGTATGGAAAGACTCCAGAAACACCCGTTTGCCCCCGTGCAAATGAACCATCGAAGCATGTGGCTTGATCTCGCCATCCATATCGCTGCCAGCTGCATTGTACCAGCGATGGGTGCGCATGTAATCCAGATACAGCCGTTGCGCACCATGCAGATCGGCGCGACGCGCAGGTCCAGCCTGATCGCAGCACTGCAGCATATTATGGCGATTGTGCCACTCATGTTGCAGCTTGAACACAGCTTCCTCCGCCAGCTCTGTCGCCAGCTCGTAGACGCGCCTGCGGATGAACGAAGCTCCCTCCACATCCTCGAACAGGGCCGGTAATGCTGCAATCAAGTCCTCTCCATACCGTTCGGCATACAGATTGGGAAGGCTATCCGTCCATAACGGCATCGATGGAAGCTCATCCTGAAAGCTGCCGCCAATCGTCCGGCCTAGCTCACTCGGAAAACGCCGCTCGAACTCGCCGTAAATCCGATCATACAACTGCTCTGTCGCGCTCTTGTCGAGCCAGTTAAATCCTTGCCGAACAGTTATGTAACGATAGCCGCCGCTCTCAGTTAGCAGCTCTACGCCCTCAGAAAGCTCCTCGCCAAGTGCAAGTCTGCGAAGCTGGTAACCGGCTAATTCCGGCTGCTCCGCGACAAGGTGGGCTGGGAAGTTCGATCCTGAGAAGCCGATTTGGTCGTAGAAGAAAATACGCATACCCAGCCTCTGCGCTTCCCGCACAGCCACTTCGAACATAGACCACCAGCGCTCGCTAAAGTATGGCGGATCGTCGGCAACGCTTCCGTATTGTGGACCCGTCGGCGCAATATTAATGATGCCAATATTGCGCAAGCCTCCACTGCGGAATTTCTGTAATTGCCATCGAATGCGTTCCGCTGTTACTTCCTCCGCACTCCACCACCAAAAAGGCACTGGACCGAAGTCCGGATCGGGTGAAGCAAACCTCTCGCGCAGATTCTTGTAATTCATGTAAAGATCCTCCTGAGATTCGGATATGAACATCCATTAAATTAAACCCTTTTGTTGAACCACAGATAACCATTGATTGGCCAAAAGCTGGTGTCCAGCGGAAGTCGGATGTACGCCGTCCCAAATCCAGTATGAAGCGTCAGCTCTGGAACAGGCTTCTTCGAAAGCCTTCTGGAGTGGAACGAATACAGCTTCGAATTCTTCGGCCAGGTCACGTACGGTTTGTTGGTATCCCTGCATCGTCTTCTTCCAGATGTCCCATCTTTCTGAAGTTGCTCCGGTTCTCAGGATGAACGGTTCGCACAAGACAAGCTTGGTATCCGGAAGAAATTCCCGGGTCTCTTTCATAAGTATATGGTACGTCCGCTCGAAACAGGCGGTGGTACCAATGGGTTCTCCGTTTATAGAGCTCCAAACGTCGTTTACTCCGATTAGGAGGCTGAGCAGGGTGGGCTTAATGCTGATGCAATCTTCGTTCCAGCGGGCATACAAATCAGAGACCCGATTGCCACTGACTCCACGGTTGACGAACTCAATAGGTTGTTCTGCAATATCGAAGCCCAACTTGGATCCGATAATAAAAGCATAGCCATGTCCCAGAATATGATTAGGATCGGTTGTCCTCCCTCGGTTCCCGTCCGTAATGGAATCCCCTTGAAATAACACAACTTTTTTACTAGTTGTCATAGTAATCTCTCCTAATAAATATGATCTTTTCCAAACCCCCTTGGATACCTAACAAACAGAATATGAATGACTCAATGGCCGAAATGCGCTTAAGCATTTCGGCCATATCGGCAATCTTCCAATTTTGTTACTGTTACCTCAAGATACGATTAAAAGTTTTTCTGATATTCTTTGTACTTCGCTGTAGCCCACGTTTCTAGCTTCGTTAGTCCAAGACTTTCAGCTTTCTTCAGCATTGTTTCGTATTGCGCTTTTGCTTCTGCTTCGGAAGCCGCCAAATAAATTTTCAATTCTTCGGTCGTGACCATGTTTGTGATTTGAGCTTCAATCACTTGCTCTTCTGTATCCGGTTCTGTAGCAACCAGACCCAGTGCCGGGTTAAATTTAAGCGCGGCTCTGGTGGCAAGACCCCAATTCGTCATTTGAGAACCCGGGGTATAACGTTGTAGCGCTTCGTTAACGCCGCTGCTGCCAATCAATCCCCACCAAACGACGCCCATTTTCTTTTGGATTTCAGCGTTGTTGAAATCATATTTCATAACCGGATATTTCTCTGCTTCGTTCCATTCCCAATCTTCGCCCTTAATACCGTAAAGTCCGAGTTTTTGTCCTTCTTCACTGTACATGTACTGCAGGAATTTAATTGCAGCTTCTGGATTTTTGTTCTTTTTCGTTATGTACATACCTGCCCAGCCGGATCCACCCATCGGAATACCCGCTTGGTCGCTAAGCAGCTTCGTCACTTGCGTCATTTTGAATGCTGCGCCAAGTTTCTCTAATTGAGGGTTAGTCATATCTGCATTTCCTCCGCCATGGGCAAAGGCTTTACCATTCAATACCAATTGATCATCTTGCTGAGCGTCCTTAAATGTGAAGTTCTCAGAAGTCATATATCCATTACGGTACAGATTGTTCATGTACAGGTAGTAATTCAAATAGTTTTTATCTTTCAGGTAGTATTTCGCAGCGC
Organism: Paenibacillus sp. 2RAB27; assembly: GCF_052115445.1. Taxonomy (NCBI): domain Bacteria; kingdom Bacillati; phylum Bacillota; class Bacilli; order Caryophanales; family Paenibacillaceae; genus Paenibacillus; species Paenibacillus sp. 2RAB27. Next base: position 107,464 of record NZ_JBFRGR010000009.1, on the reverse strand, counting down.
CGTCTATGTCCACGAATCCTTTGCCCTTTTTCAACCCGAAGTTGATGCGTAGATTTTGACCGATTTGATCTTTATCCCACACGAGTGGCACCATATCCGGATACTGTGCTTTCACTTTTCCCAGAACCGAGGTAAGATCATCCAAGTTATTTAGCGCTGGGTTTCCAATCTTATCCATAATGTCTTGCCGGAAAGTCATACCGTTCGCACCTGGTATTGCTTTCGGATTATCTTTCCATTCTTGCTCCGTGGAGAATGCATTGCGTATCGTATAGAAGTTGCCGTCAGGCATCGTGTTGACACCAATACGTTCTTTGCTAATCTTGAAATCCGGCGCATACTTCTTGATTAAGTCACCCAATGGATAGGATACATTACTGACGGCCATACGCGTCAGATCAGTCGCCGTATACACCAAATCAGGCAAATCGCCTGAAGCGATCAGAAGCGGCAGCTGCTTATCATCCGTAGCAACCTGGACGTTCAGCTTAACACCGGTTTTCTTTGTAATTTCTTCCGGTATCTTACCGCTCCAGTCCTTAAGCGACCACCATGGCATATTGACGAATACATTAAGCTCTACAATTTTTTGTTCTGCAACTTGTTTAGTAGCTTCTGGTTTAGTGGCATCTGGTTTGGTACTCTCTTTGCTAGCATCACTATTGTTGCTGGTACAGGCTGTTAGCAACAGCATCCCAGCAAGCGCTATCAACCAACTCGATTTAAAAACCTTATTCATTGAAATTGCCTCCTTTTTATCTTCCCCATAGTTTAGCTGTGAAACGGAATAAAACCTTTGTCTCTGCGGTTTTAATCCGCGATCCACAACGTCATACACCAGAATCAACCTACTGCTGCTTACCCCTTTACGGAACCTATCATAATTCCTTGTACAAAATATTTTTGCAAAAATGGATACACGAGAAGGATCGGTATAACCGCGATTACCATTGCTGTAACCTGTATCGAGAAGGTTGTCACACCAGTAACGGCCGCAGCCCGTTCCGCAGAAGCCATATCAGTTGGAACCATACCTTGATTGATAACTTCCATCATTCGGTAGGTTAACGGCCGGAGCGAATCCTTGTTGACAAAATAAGCCGAATCCATCCATGAGTTCCATTGTCCTACGCCTATAAACAATCCCATTGCAGCAATTAGCGGCTTGGAGACCGGTATGATTATTTTTAAGAAAATGGTTAAATCTGAAGCCCCATCTATTCGCGCCGATTCCTCCATCTCCGCAGGTATCTCACGGAAGAACGAGACCGCAATAATGAGGAAGAAGATCGTCACTGCACCTGGAACAATATAAACCCAAAATGTATTGAGTAATCCTATGCTGCGCAGTACAACGTAATAGGGGATAAGTCCGCCCGACGTGTACATGGCAATGATAAAAAATGAAAAATAGAACTTTTGAAACACCAGTTTACGATACGCCAGTCCATACGCTGTCAAACACGTAAACAAGATCGTGACTCCCACTCCGACAACTGTCCTTAGCCCCGATACGCCAAAAGACTTTATCCACTTCGGATCGCTGAGAAACTTCTCATAATTGCTTAACGTAAATTCCCTTGGCCAAAAATAGATGCCTCCCAGCGAGGTGTCAAGCCCGTTATTGAATGAAATAATGATTAAATAATAAAAGGGGTACATCGTAACCAGCGCAATGATGACAAGTAAACTAATATTTACTGTATCAACGATGCGGTCTTCGATCGTTCTGCGATGCATATTTGACTCCTTTCCGCTGCTAGAACAAGCTGTTTTTGGTGACTTTTTTGGACAAGTAGTTGCTTCCGAATACAAGAATGATCGCGATAACCGACTGAAGCAAGTCGATTGCCGTCGCATAAGCATATCGTCCTTGAGCTAAGCCCATCTTGAACGCATAAGTTTGCAAGATCTCCGAGCGTTCATTATTGATCGCATTACCGAGCAAGTACGATTGCTCAAAGTTAGATCCAACAAGGCCTCCGCCAAGCATGCTTCCTACTGCCAGAATAAGTACGACTACTATCGTGCCCCGAATGCCAGGGAGTGTGATATGCCAGATGCGGCGCAGTCGACCGGCTCCATCCATCTCGGCCGCATCATACAGTGTAGGATCGAGACCGCTGATCGCTGCGAGGAAGATAATCGCCCACCAGCCTGCCTCTTTCCACATTGCCGTCGTGACGGCTAGTCCCCAGAAATATTCCGGACCGGACAGGAATGGAAGCGAATTCTCTACAATGCCTAATCCCTTCAATAAATCGTTTACAATTCCAGAATTGGTTGACAAGAAGACAACGAGCAACCCGGAAACAACGATCCACGAAATAAAATGAGGAAAGTAACTGACTGTCTGTGCGAAACGCTTAAAGAACTGAAGCCGAACTTCGTTAAACATAATGGCCAATATAATTGGCATCGGGAAGGTAAAAAACAACTTCAAAAGACTGATTGCCAGCGTATTCGTTACAATGAGTTCGAAATTGTAAGCGTGGACAAATTCCTTGAAATATTTGAGCCCAACCCAATCACTAGTAAAGATTCCTTGAATACCGCTCGAGATGGAATAATTTTTAAATGCCATCAAAATGCCGAACATCGGCAAGTAATTGAAGACGAAGACAATCAGCATTCCCGTTAAAACAAACAAATGAGCATATTTCTGTTTTACAATTTCACGCCAGATGGATCGTTTTACCGCAGGGAGCTGCCGTGTCCGTTGCGATGTGCTTATCTTCGTTAGCTGCTCCAAACTATCCTCACTCCTCCCTCTTCCCCCGACTCAAGCTGCCGCTTGGAGAATATGACTTTATTGTATAGTCGATAGAATGACATGAATAGTGTTGAAAACTTATATTCCAGCGATCATTTTTAAGGTTTTTGTAAGCGTAATCAAATTCCGCATTTTCTAAATTTGGAAAGTGAATATTTTTAATATCATTTCTTAATATTCTGAATTAGAACGTTATCAAAAAATGTGCGCGCGAAACAAGCCGACCGTTTACAACCCGGTCATGCTCGTCAAGGCCTTTGTTAGACGTACTCCCCGCACCCTATCCCCTTCCGTAAATAGCGCCAATAATTATCATATTCATATTATCTATCACACAACTGCCATCACTTATTGTTGGTAAAATATAATGCTTCCGCCAACTCAGCAGATCATTGCTTGTAATGCCGTTTGATAGCCAATGCCATCATAACCGACATACATCATGTAAAATTGGTCATTGTGCCTCATCGCTTGAGAAAGGCTTCATTCGAACCGTAAATTCCGTCGATTCAGGGGCCACCAGATAAGACGGCAACGTTGGGGCATAGCCGCAGCTATGATTGCCAATACCCGATTGTCTCCAATCGGCATTGATTTCCACTTCGCCCTGATGGATTAGATCAGAATGATGCCTGGCTTCGCTCAAAGCCCGGGTTGAATATCGGCTTACACCAACTTGCCCGAGCGGTATCCCCGCTCCCGCAATGAGCAGCCCAACGCCGTCTACATCCGCGACAGCAGCCCAACGCACGTCCGCCTTACTTCCACTCTCTTGCGGCTTAATATAGGGCACGAATTGCTCATCGACCGTTCCTTTGTACACGCCAAGCTTCCCGCTGTCTTTGCGATCAGCGTAACATTCGTGCGGGCCACGGCCGAACCATGAGAACCGATCGAATCGCTCCGGCATCACGAAGTGAATACCCACTCTTGGCAGAGGCGGCAGTCCTTCCTTCAAAGGTTCAAGCCGATTCTCCAGCTCCACTTCCCCGCTGACGTGAATCGTATATAGCTGCTCTACTTGGAATAATGGCCGGAAGCCTTTAACACTGAGCACGGAACGCGTCTTGATCTGAATGACAGTGTCGTCCTGTAGTGTCAATAACTCGACATTGCGAACGTAGGCTTCAAGCTCATTATAGCCTGCATCACGCCACTTCTTCGCTAGATGGACGTCATTATCAATCGGTGCCCGCCACAAATTGACGCGAGGTCCTTGCGCGATCAAAGATACACCTTTATAATCCCAAGCCGTTATTTCTCCTCTCAGCTTGTCGAACGTCAACGTGAAGACGTCGCCGTCAATGCGAATGATTCGATCGTACTCCACAGCGGACATTTCGGCCAACACCTCGGTGTCTGCGGTAGACTCCGAACAAGCCGAATTGTTCAGCGGCACGTCCGCCCAAGCCACCTCATGTCCTGCCTGCGCCCAATCCGTGGAATCGCGCAGGACGAAGCTGACATGCAGCCAATATTCACTGCGTCCATCTGTCGGGCGCGTGCAGAATGGAATCGTGACCAGCTCCTCTCCTCCTGCCGGAATATCCAGCGGTGCAAGCTCCCCTTCCTCTAGTAGGATGCCATCACAATACACGCGCCAATGGATGGCAAGGTGTTTCAGCGAAACAATATCATAACGATTGCCTATCTGTAAGACGCCTTGCTCCGGTTGCACCGGATGAACGGTGACCGGTTCGATCGCCTTCTTGAATTCGATTATGGCGGGCTTGGGGCTACGGTCAGGGAACAGCAATCCGTCGATGCAGAAGTTGCCGCTATGAGGCTTATCACCGAAATCGCCACCATAGGCGTATTGGAGGCTTCCGTCGCTCGCACGGTGGCGAATCGCGAGATCTGTCCACTCCCAAATCAAACCGCCACAAAGACGGGGATATCGGTAGACGGTATCCCAATATTCTTTCTGATTGCCAAGTGCGTTGCCCATCGCATGCCCGAATTCCACCATCAGATAAGGTCGTGTCTCCTCCTTCTCACCTTCCGCGATCAGCATGTCTACCGAAGGATACATGGAGGAGATGATGTCGACGATCGGTGCATCCTTAGCCCGTTCATAATGAATCGGACGCGTCGGATCCGCCTCTCTCGTCCATGCAGCCATGGCGTCGTGATTGTCACCATAGCCCGACTCATTCCCGAGGGACCAGACAATGACGGAAGGATGGTTCTTGTCTCGCTCAACTAGACGAACCATCCGATCTAGGAAAGCCTCCTTCCACTCAGGATCCTCAGCCAACCTGCTTTCGTAAGCTGTCTTTTCGTCAGGATTGTTGATCCAACGACTGATCTCTCCAAGAAATACACAACCGTGCGTCTCCAAATCCGCTTCATCAATGACGTACAGCCCATATTGATCGCACAGATCGAGCCAGCGCTCATCGTTCGGATAATGAGAGCAACGAACGGTATTAATGTTATGCTGCTTCATCAGCGTAATGTCGCGAACCATCGCCTCCATCGTCGTTACATGACCGAGATCTGGATCGAATTCGTTACGGTTCACTCCGCGAAAGATGACCGGCCTGTCGTTGACGAGCAGACGCCCCCCCTTCACTTTCACGTCCCTAAAGCCAACTGTATAGCGATGTGCTTCTGCCACTTTACCTTCTGCATCGATCAATGTCAGCAGGAGCGTATAGAGAGCAGGCTGCTCAGCCGACCACAGCTCAGGGTCGCTTACTGGAAACTCGGCATGGACGACGGCTTCTGCACGAGGACTAGTTGCAGCGACGGCAAGCGTTGCGCTTGCAAGTTCATCCGCTGGTCCGAGCAGAACCGCATGAAGGTCGCAAGACTCTCCCGATCGGTCAGATCGATTCATGAAGGTGACGGCAAGCTCCAACACACCTTGCCGGTACGTCTCGTCGAGGCGAGTCCGAATGCGAACGTCGAACATATGCACAATGGGGACGGATAGCAGATATACGTCCCTAAATATCCMGCTCAATCGCCATTTATCTTGATCCTCGAGATAGCTGCCGGTCGACCATTGATAGACRCGTACCGCTAGCTTGTTCTCCCCAGAGCGGACAAAAGGCGTAATATCAAATTCCATCCGATTATGGCTGCCTTGACCGAAGCCGACTTCCTCACCGTTCACCCACAAATGAAATGCCGCATCCACACCGTCAAACGCGAGAATGACAGATCTGTCGATCCAGCTGTCAGGGATAATAAACATCCGAGCATAGCAGCCCGTTGGATTCATCTTCGGAATGAACGGCGGGTCAACCGGAAACGGATACTTGCTGCTGCTGTATAAGGGTACTCCGTAGCCGTGTAGCTGCCAATTCGACGGAACTGGGAGTGTATCCCACGCCTCGCAGTTAAACGTTTGTTCATAAAACCGTTCCGGGGTATCAAACGGGTTCTCCGAGTAATGAAATTTCCAATCTCCATTCAGACATCGATAAAACGGGGAGGCAGTTCGACCGTCCACCAAAGCCGCTTGTGCATTTGCGAACGGGATAGAAGCCGCCCTCGGACGCTCTGCGTTTAGTTGCAATATGTTTAAATTTTCAAAATCAGGAATACTGGACATAATTTTCATAGGATTATTCCTCCTTGCCTAAAGGCGGGCTTATTTAGCAATCGTTATCCCTCCGCTATTGAAAGTTTCAAGGTAAATGTCGTACCTTCTCCTTCGCGACTTTCAATAAGCATGCGCGTTTGTCCGCCGTAGAACGTACGAATACGTTCGCTAACATTATATAACCCGTGGCCGGAATTCTCGTTCTGCAGCGCTTGTCGATCCAATTCGTTGCCAAGAACGCCTCGAATCAATTCCAGACGTTCCTCCGAGATGCCGGGCCCATTGTCAGAGATAATGATCAAGAGCACAGCGTGTTCTCGTCTAATGACGATATCGATCTCCCCGCACTTGCGAATGCACCCGACGCCGTGCTGGATGCAATTTTCCACGATAGGCTGCAAAATGAACCTCGGACAGCGAATGTCGTCGATATTCGTCAATATCTGAATGGAGAAGCGTAGTCGATCCAACATGCGCAGCTTATGCATATCCAAATAATGCTGCACATTATCGATTTCGTGCCTCAGCATTGTATCATTATCTCCGGAATTCAGCGTATATCGAAGCAGCCTGCCAAACGTATATGTCGCATTGACCACTTCCTGATCGTTATTGATCTCAGCCAGCATACGGATCGATTCAAGCGTATTGTAAAGAAAATGGGGCTTAATCTGAGCTTGCAACACAAGATAGTCCGCCTCCCTCTTCATGAGCTCGGCTTTATGAACGGTATTTAACAGTTCGTCAATGCGATGGACAAGTGAATTGTAAGATCGGGTCAGAAAGTCAATTTCATCATTAGATGTTCCAACAACGTAAAAGGTTAGCTTGTTTTCGTCCACATGTCGCATATGCTTTGCCAAACCAAGAATTCGGCTAACGAGAGAGGTAGCCGTCGCGTAATAGATCCCCGTCAGCACTGCCAATGAAACCAGTAACGAAAGTGCGAGAATGAACACCTTGATTCGGATGTCAACGAATACTTCATCCATCTGACTGAAGAAGTAGAACGTCATTGAAAGCTCAGGGATTGATAACGTGTTCACAATCATCCTCTGTTTGCGCAAATAGGCGTAGCCTTGATTGCTTCCTTCGGCCATAGCCAGCAAGTCTGCATTCTGTTCGTCGTACAGCCCTTCCCCCCCGCTCATGTAGACTGTATCACCGCCTTGCACAATCTGCACTTGCATGTTCTGATTGACATCGACCGCCTTGAGGAAATTTCGCAGCAATGAATCATTTGTTATAATCTCCAACACAGCAAGCGGCTTCGTATAGCTGTTATTATAAACACGTTGGTAGTAGCTCAAGTTCGGAAGCAGGGTGATATCGGATCCGCTGTGACGCTGCCAGACTCCTTTATCAACATTAACATTGCTTAGCAAGGCGAGCGGCTTCTTATCCAATTGGTTCAGGTCCTCAAGTTCACCGTTGACGGAGCGGACCTCGTTTAAAGTTTTATACAGTTTAATAGATGAAATCTCGTTATGGTGCGATTGCGCATAAACAAATAGCGGACGAATGTCTTTGAGATAATTGTATACAGATTGTAGCTCTGAAGTATTGTAGCCACTAAGATAATCGATCAACTGCTGATTGTTCATGAACAGAGAATGAATCGATTCCACCTGATTCAGACTCGACCGGAACCCTTCACCAGCTTGAATGACCAGCTTCTGCTTGCCTTCCGAATACTCTTTTGTGACATCCATATAGAACTGATTGTACAAGTATCCGCCGAACACAATAATCGGCAGAATCACGAGTAGCAGGTATCCAAGCGCCATTTTCTGTACGATCCTCAAATTCTTCATTTCAACGGCCTTCCTTTGCATCCAGCAACCTTGATTGAAGAGCTTCCATCCTAGTAAACTTGACGATGACGTACATATTTATGCGAAGCTATATCGCTCACTTTAATGAAGAAACCATTTTGAAAATGTTCACAACATCACCTCTGGCTCCTCTGTTCAAAAGAAGTGAAGTGATCGCCATGTTCAATTCCGAAATGGTCACATGAAATGCAGCATTACAATCTCATTCTATCTCAATACAGAAACTATAGCTCTGTTCCAACCTGCCCTATACACGTCCCGTACTTCCGCATCTATCAATGGCAAATAGATCTGATAATTCGATTTGATCGTCATTACTTCCTCCCAGGATGGCCAGAATCCGATGCCGACACCACCGATATACGCGGAACCCATAGGCGATAATTCAGCAACTTCTGTTTTAACGACTTTCTTGCCAAGCAGATTGGATTGGAATTGCATCAAGCCTACATTCTCAGATGCTCCACCATCGGCACGCAATTCTTGAAGCTCAACATGGGTTTCATTCTCTATCAGATTAACAGCATCATTGACCTGATAAGCTATACTTTCAAGAGCTGCCCGAATGATATGGGCTTTGGTTGTTCCTCGATTCATTCCAGTAATTGAAGCCCTCGCGTAAGAATCCCAATAGGGTGCTCCGAGTCCAACGAAGGCCGGCACGAAGTAAACGCCTTCACTATCAGGAGCTTCTTGCAGCAATTCCTCCATTTCCTCGAAAGTACGGAATAATCCAAGATTATCACGTACCCATGCCAAGCAATCACCAGAGGTGCGAATAACAGCTTCAACGGCATACGTTACTTTTCCTCCAATCCCCCAAGCGATTGCACTTACTAATCCGTTCCCAGCTTGAACCGGCTTATTACCCACATTCATTAACACGGACGTCCCCGTGCCATAGGTTGCTTTAGCCATCCCGATATTGAAACATTGATTTCCGAACAGGGCTGCTTGAGAGTCTCCAATGACACCCGTGATTGGTACACGATTTTCACCGAATATAGTTGGGTCTTCTGTGTATCCGAATATATCATCTGACGATTTAACTTCAGGAAGCAAGCTGCTTGGGATTTCGAAAAGGTTGCAGAGCTCTTCATCCCATTCTAATGTATGAATATTAAATAGTGATGTACGGCTTGCATTGGTGTAATCCGTTGCATGCACGTTACCTTTAGTCAACTTCCATATTAACCAGCTGTCCATGGTTCCAGCTCTAAGATGTCCGGCAGCCATCTTATCCTGGATGCCTTCCACATGCCCAAGAATCCATCGCCATTTTGCAGCCGAGAAATACGGATCCAGCATTAAGCCGGTTTTGGATCTTACCCTATCCTCCGCACCTGTCGCCTTGTAAGCAGCACACATATCTGCGGTCCGTTGGCACTGCCATACAATGGCATGATAGACCGGAAGACCAGTCATAAGGTCCCATATGACAGCTGTTTCTCTCTGATTTGTAATCGTCATGGCGGCAATAGCCTCATAAGCAATCCCAGCGGAGCGTACAGCTTCATGAGCTGAGTGTTTTACATTGTTATAAATCTCCATCGGATCCTGTTCAACCCAGCCAGGTCGTGGATAGAATGTTGTATGTGAAACCGTACTACGCGTTATTATGGCACCCTCACGATCAACGATAAGTGCCTTCGTTCCAGATGTACTTTGATCAATAGCCAACAAATATGATTTATTCATCAAACTTACTCCTGTTTACCAAGCATTTTTAATGCGATTTGCTTAAGATTACTTTTGCTTATTCCATAATACTCGAATACTTCCGTACTTTTGCCAGCAATCGCTGGTTCATCAGGAATACCGATAATACGCATGGGAACCGGGTGATTTTGAACAATGACTTCGGCTACAGCTGCACCTAGTCCACCAAGAACGCTGTGTTCTTCTACCGTGATAATATGTCCTGTTTCTTCGGCAGCTTGAATAATTGCTTGTTCATCCAGTGGTTTAATGGTGTGCATATTGATGACCCTGCATGACATGCCAACCTGCTTTAGCTCCTCATGCACATCAAGCGCTACTCGAACAGTTTCTCCAGTGGCAATTATTGTGATATCTGTTCCTTCTCGCATCCTTACGGACTTTCCGATAATAAATTCATATTCGTGAGATTCATACACATCTTCAACGGCATTCCGACCGATGCGAATATAAACACCGCCGTTATGCTTTACAAGTGCTTCAGTCATACGTTTTGTTTCATGCCGATCAGCAGGCAAAATAACCGATAATCCTGGAATTGCACGTGCAACCGCAATATCCTGTACAGAATGGTGAGACATTCCCAATGCGCCATAACTAACTCCACCGCTAATACCAACCAGCTTTACATTAGTTCCCGAATAGGCAACGTCCACTTTGATCTGCTCAATGCTTCTCATACTCAGAAAGCAAGCTGGTGAAGTCACGAAGGGCTTTTTACCACTGTGTGCCAGTCCTGCAGATATCCCAACGATATTTTGCTCTGCTATACCCACTTCAACGAATTGATCTGGGTATGCTTTAGCGAAAGGTGCCATCGCTGCTGATCCCCTTGAATCACTAGCAAGCACCATAATGTCACGATCATCTTTGGCAAGCTCGAGAAGTGTTTCACAAATCACTTGGCGGTTAGGAATCGTGTTCATTTAACGTACCTCCCCCTTTTGTTCAAGTATCTCTAAAGCTGCAGTTAGCTCGGCTAGTGCTCTCCCTAATTCTAACTCATTTGGTACATGATGATGCCAGTGGGGGACATTCTCTGCAAAAGAAACTCCCTTGCCTTTCACTGTATTCGCCATGACTAATGTTGGCTTACCGGCTACTGCTGGAGCTGCTGCAAATGTTTCAACCAAGGCTTTCATATCATTGCCATCGATTGAAATAACGTTCCACCCGAATGCTACCCATTTATCTTCAAGTGGGTCCAGCCCCATAACCTCTTCTGTTGACCCACTTATTTGCAACCGATTCCGGTCAATAATAGCAATTAAATTATCCAATTTATAATGAGCGCCTGCCATAGCTGCTTCCCAAACCGAGCCTTCTGCTTGCTCACCATCTCCCATAAGACAATAAGTCCGATAGAACGCACAATCACGTTTAGCAGCAAGCGCCATTCCTACAGCGACTGCCAAACCATGGCCAAGTGCCCCCGTATTCATCTCGATACCAGGCACTTTGTTATTGGGGTGACCAATAAGCTTTGTGCCGAATTGGCTGAATGTGGCGAGGTCTGCTTTTGGGAAAAAGCCTCGATCCGCAAGTATGGACCAAAGAGATTCTACGGAATGCCCTTTGCTCAAGATAAACCGATCCCTGTCTTCAGCTTTTGGATTCATAGGATCTATGTTCATAATCCGATAATATAAGGCAGTCAATATGTCTGTATTGCTAAGTGAGCCGCCGGTATGGCCTGTTTTGGCAGTCGCAATCATTTGAAGTAAATCCATTCGGATTTGTGTTGCTTTGGCTTGCAGCGCTTTGATTTCCATATTTACAACCTCCTCCTTACAAACCCTTGCCTCTTAGCCATGCTTGAATTTCACTTTCTGTTGGATCTACAGGATCCGGTGTCAGCCCAGGAATATATTGACATGCCTCATATAAGGATGGAATCACGTTCGCATGAATCCCAACAGAATGATGCACATAAGGTCCTTTGACTAATTTTTCTTCCCAAAGTGGCCAATCATTGACTTCTACCCATACATAGGAACCTCGCGTATATGGCCCTTGTATACCATGAGCACGCCCAAGAAACAGTTGATAATCGCCATGATCTCCATCGAACCTAGCCAGCGTCATACCGCCGCCTTTAATTTCTCCTTCATGTGTTCCAGGTGCATGATCATCGAACAAAAAGTGCTTGCGTAGTTTAGGTTTCTCTTCTACAGAAAGTGATACTGGGAAGTTACCACAATGGAAGAGCAATTCACCATTGGCATTCTCCGGATGCCGGACCGTCAAATCAGCGAAGAAAGTTGGAGCTTGATTCATAGCAGCAGCTTGCACCATGACCGATGTGATCGCACCATGTATGTCTGTTTCGCATGTTACCGGAATTTGTTCATCTGTCAGAATCGCATTGGCTAAGCAAGGCATGATACCCATAGCTTCTTGTAAAGAAGACCAACATTGAATGGCAATCGCTGTACTGCCTGTTTGCAAGGCATATTGTTTCATCGCGACTTTTAATGCCGCGATCCGCCTTACGTCCGCTTCCGTCACCTCCGTCCAATCCAGTTTGGCTTTAATGTAATCGATAGCTTGAGCTAATTCAGAGGAATTCCCGTTCTCAACACGCTTGGATGCTCGCTGAATATCTACGAGTGTAATCGGATAAAGCTCAATGCCAAACCGTTCCAACAACTCGCCTTCGTTGCACATCATTGTCCAGAACGAAGATGGCCTTGGACCAATTTGCAGAATGCGAAGTGCGCGGAACTGACGAACAACATTAGCCGCTGAAATAAAATTCGAAAACCCTCTTTCAAGCACAGGGTCGTTCACACGTGTATTCGTTACATAGGAAAACGGCACATTAAAACGTCTCAGAACCTTACCAGTAGCAAATAGACCACACTGTGTATCGCGAAGCCTCATCCCGTCTTCGAGGGGCGCCTCATCACGCGGGCCCCACAAGAGCACAGGTTTTCCTAGCGCTTTACCTACACGTGCAACGGTATCCTCTGTACCGAAGTTGCAATGCGGGAAGAAAACAGCATCAACCTTCTCCTGACGAAACCGCTCGATAATGAGGTCAGCGTTAATATTGTCGTCGTATAAAAGACCTTCAGAATTAATTCCCTCAAGATCCACGATGTCGATATCGAGCCCAAAGCTTTGGATTTTCTCCTTAATAAGTACTTTGTACTTAAAAGCGTCTTCTGCACTAAAGACAAAGCGTCTTGTAGGTGCGTAGCCAAGTTTTAACTTTTTCAAATTGTATGCCCCCAGTTAGTTTAGTCATAAGTTTAGTTCTATTCGATAAACAAAACTAAACAAATAATTTAATTATTTTAGTGAATACTCAATAAAATATGATGTAGAACAAATCTAACACGGCATTTTTAGCGCGTCAATCACATTTTTAGCTAACTTTAGTTTATTTTTATATAATCTTTAGTTAGATCGTTTCCCCCTATTGTACAAATGATCAATCTATTATAAACTAAACCTAACTAAACAACTTTAGCGAATGGGGATTAATTAATATGAAAATGGAAGATATCGCTAAACTAGCAGGCGTGTCCAAATCAGCTGTTTCGTTTGCTCTTAGTKGGAAACCTGGAATAAGCAATGAAACGCGAGAGCGCGTTCTTGAAATCGCTCGAGAAAACGGCTATGCACCCAAGCCGAGATTATCAACAAATGAAGGCTCCGTGAAATCCTTAACATTTTTGGTGTTTACGAATTCAGGGATCGTCCTCGAAGCGTACTACCAGCAACCTTTCTTTCGAGAATTGATTCATTTCATCGAAGAACGATGTCGGGCCAAAGGTTACTCTTTGCTTTTTTCAACAATCAATATGGCCAACTTCGAACAAGAAATTCGTACGTTTTCTGAGGATAATCAGAGTGATGGTGTCATTGTTCTTGGTACAAACCTAACCTCAGTTGATATATTGGAAATCGCAAATCGGCTAAGCCCTCGACTTGTCGTACTTGACAACTGTTTTGATACATTACCTGTTCATTTTGTCGGGATCAATAATAGGATGGGTGCTTATCAAGCGGGGGCTCACTTATGCAAATTGGGGCATCATGAAATCGGATATATAGCTTCAAATGTTCATATCCATAACTTCGAGGAGCGAAAAGAAGGTTTTCAAGAAGCACTTAAGGCATATGATAGACAGATCAATCCAGAACACTGCTTTTCTGTGGCACCGACAATGCTTTCATCACAGGATAATCTGAAAGCCCAAATCAAAACTTACTTGGAGACAGGTCGTAACCTGCCGACGGCTCTTTTTTGCGAATGTGATTATATCGCGATTAGTGCAATGAAAACATTAACCGAGCTTGGTATTCGGATACCAGAGGAAGTTTCCGTTATTGGATTTGATAACATTACAGAATCACAAATCATTTCACCTGAGTTAACAACGATCCATGTTGAGAAACAGCGAATGGCTCAATTAGCCGTAGATTTAGTTATTGAATCTATCGAAGTTGGGCTAGAAATAACATCCAAAATCAGGGTCGATACCCGGTTTGTTGAGCGACGTTCTTCGCACACAATGATGGCAACCACCTTATAGTGGAGGAGATTATCATGAGTATTCAGACAAGTTACCCTAGAGATTACCGTCTTACAGGACCAGAACGAGAACGCGCCATTGAAAAAGGACTATCTTCAGCAGAATGGTACAGCAGTCCCATCCCTCGCAAACGACTCAAGGAACTTATGCAGCGCCGAGATGGACCTGCGATTCGGGATACACTCATCTGGTTCGCTCTCCTGACTGGTATGGGAATATTAGCCTATCATTCGTGGGGCACCTGGTGGGCACTGCCTGCATTTTTCCTATATGGCATCCTCTACTCCTCTCCAGGTGATTCGCGGTGGCACGAATGTGGTCACGGAACAGCCTTCAAAACTTCATGGATGAATGAGCTTATCTATCAACTCGCATCCTTCATGGTGCTGCGTCCCGCTACGCCTTGGCGTTGGAGTCACACACGGCATCACACCGACACATATATTGTTGGTTTGGATCCAGAGATCGCTCAACCACGTCCACCTGTGTGGCGTATTATTGGCATGGAATTCCTTCATTTATACGGCGGACCCAAGGATATGAAGCGCATGTTCTTTCATTGCTTTGGCATTGTGGATGAGGAACAACGAACTTATTTACCACCATCTGAATTTCGTAAAACGTTCTGGGAAGCTCGGGTCTATGTCCTCATATTCTTAATTGTCATTGGACTTTGTATCTTCACTGGAAGTATTTTACCAGCTATGTTCATTGTCCTTCCTTCTTTTTACGGTGCTTCCTTAATGCTGACTTTCGGTCTCTTACAACACCTCGGTTTACATGAAGATGTTCTAGACCACCGCTTGAATTCGCGGACAATCTATATGAATCCCATTTTCAGATTTCTGTATTGGAATATGAATTACCATATTGAACACCACATGTTTCCTATGGTGCCTTATCATGCACTGCCTCTGCTGCACGAAGAACTCAAGGAAGACTTTCCTCAGCCGAATCGAAGTGTGTGGGAGGCAGTCAAGGAAGTAACGGATGCCTTGATTCGTCAAGGCAAAGATCCTGGGTATACAATCCAGCGTATTCTTCCAGCCTCAGCTCAGCCTTACAAGTATGGATCAGCGAAGTGTACTCCAACAGAGGCGGAAATTATCGGGAGGGAATTAACATGCAATTAAAAGGTTGGATTGAAGCATGCACAGTGAATGACATTGAGCAAGAGGATGTGATTCGGTTCGATTACGAGAACCGAACCTTTGCCATTTATCGCTCACAGGACAATGGCTATTATGCGACTGATGGCTTTTGCACACACGAGAAGGTGCATCTCGCTAATGGACTCGTCATTGGTCATTTGATTGAGTGTCCGAAGCACAATGGCCGATTCGACTATACGACGGGTCAGGCCAGTAGGAAGCCAGCCTGTGAGCAATTGACTACCTATCCCGTACAAGTGGTAACAGACAAGGTGTACATTCAAATCAATTAAATACGCTGCTGGCATAAGCTTGTATCAACAAAAGAAATGGATTGCCTTAAAATCAGCAATCCATTTCTTTATTTCTGTATGTTTCTTACAACAACCGCCCATCCCGAAACCTCACAACCCGCTTCGCCTGTTATTAAATGGTTACTAGCTGCCGCTCAGCGCCTCTCTTACCAATTGATCGCTTTTCCATCTCTGAAGAATCCTCCCTGGGGTCCCTCAGGTCCAATCGTCGCTAACCAAAGGATAGACTCCGCTGCTTGATTGGGCTTTCGAGGGGCTGCTGGACCCCCATATCCGTTCTTACCCATCCCGGACAGACTGCGTTGATTTTGATATCGCCCTGGACTTCTACGGCAACCAATCGAGTCAATCCATTAAGGGCAAGTTTGGACAACTTGTAGGCCCCCACTCCTCGCTCMGACATCTCGTTCATCATTCCGTACTCGGATGATTGCTTATGATAAGCCCTCCTTCAATTTCAAATAGCAAGCCCTTATCTAGAAAGTTGTTGAGTAGAGGTAAACATGTACCTTCTTAGCAAAATGGTTACTGAACTCAATACCAATGAAAGTAATCCCACCATTACGACGTATTGTATACCCATTCCTGAGATAAATAACCCGCCAACAGCCGTACCCAAGGTTGTCCCTAAATTTGCTGCTGTTAGAAACAAGCCATTAGCGAAATCAGGTGCTTCTGGTGCTGCAGACATCATTAAGTATTGATTGATATTCCCTCCAATACCCGCTACTATACCCCAGATTAATGTAATGATGGCCATCGGAATGCTAAACTTTCCAAAGAAGAACAACACAATGTAAACAGCCCCCAAAACAAAAGGAAAAGCGACAACAGATCTCATGGCACGATTCGTGAGCAATTTACCTGCGACCACATTTCCGATTATATTGGCTCCGCCGTACATGAACAACATGAAACTAATTGTATTCATAGACATATTTGACACTATTTTCAGATATTCAGCAAGATAACTATAAACGCCAAAAACGRATGAATTGAACAAAATGACGGTCACAATGGAGAGCCAAGTAATTGTTTTTCTTAATACAGACAATTGAGCCCCGTAAGAAAGTCTATCCTTCACAGGCATAGATGGTATAAATATCAACGTAGCTAGGAAAACCACAACATTTACAACAGCAAAGAAAACCATTGCCATTTGTAGAGAGGATGCACTAGCAATAAAACTTGCAATAGGTACACCGATTACCATGCCGGCCGATACGCCAATAAGAATTTTGGAAACTGCTCTTGGCGCTTCTTCCTCGTTTACCGAATCAGCTGCTACCGTGAACGCTAATGAACAATAGACAGGGTGAAAAAAGGCTGGTATGACACGAGCAATTAATGCGATTGAAAAACTTGACGCAAAAATGGATACTATATTTCCCGCTACGAAAACGCCAAGTACGAGTAACATGACTTTCTTTCGATTGATCCCCGAAAACAATAACGGCATCGTTGGCCCGGATACTGCAACAGCTATGGCAAAAAAACTCACCAACCATCCTGCCTTGGAAATACTTATATGATAGTGTTCCGCAATGGAAGGCAGTATTCCAATAACTCCCATTTCGGTATTTAAGATGCCGAAAACGCCTACTGTCAGAATAAAAATAAGCAAATGATTTCGTTTTTGCAAAATAACAGAACCTCTCTTTTAAAAATTGCCCTCAAAGGAACCCGTGTAGAAAGCCACTACCTTCCAGCATTAACTGATCGATCGAAAATATGCTTATTCCCTGCTTCAATTTGATTGTTTAATCAACTCACGTTTATTATTCTAAACGGAAACGAAATACTTGCAATAATCAACTCCTCACGATGTGTGGATTACTCAACAAACCATCAAAAACTGCCGATTATCTAAACACTCTTAGGGAAATGAAGATAACTGTATCAAGCTATACTAATTAAATAGCCACGTAGAAATTAAAAAAAGTGAATGTTCACAAAAGTGAACATTCACTACCGATTTTTATTTTTCTTGATCATTTGCTCTATTGAATAATAAGTGGGACTACCTTGCCCTGATTCACATCGATTAAACCGAAGTCCGTAATTTTCAAAGCCGGACTTACCGGTAGAGAGTGCGTACTGATGGACATGATGGGATTATAATGCTGATAGCCCAGCGATTCCATAGCTTTACGGAGCTGTTCAACTTCCATGGCTACCTGCTCCAGCGGCTCTTCCGTTAAGATGCCGCCAACTGGCAGCCTGAGGTTCGCGATCACTTTGCCGTCTTCCACAACGCTGAAACCACCTTGATTGTTAATCACTTCGTTAGCGGCAAGCTGCATATCGCCGGGATTGTGCCCGACAACGAGCAAGTTATGATTGTCGTGGGAGTACGTCGTCGCGATGGCTCCCCGCTTGATCGTATCGCCGCCAATCAATCCGTAGGCGCGATTGCCATTCTTCCCGTAGCGTTCGAACGTAGCAATGAGTGCGCTGCCGCTTTCCTGCCATAGCAGCTTCCCTTGCCGAACTTCAACCTGAGCTTGTTGTTCTTCTGTGAATGTAGAACCATCCTTCACCATCATCCTGCGGCACGTATAAACAGCGTCAGCTGCTTCTATACTGACAACAAAATCCGCTTCCTTTAAAGGCGCCATCTGCACGCTCTGATAATAATGCGCAGGGAAAGCCGGAGGCTTGATGATTGGTATATAAGCTTTGTCCACATCGTAAACTTCGCGTCCCGCCTTGAAAACCTTCTCAATCGTTAGCTGTTCTAGATTGGAAAGCAGCAGGAAATCGCCTATCTTGCCAGGGGCGATTACCCCGCGGTCATACATCCGCATCCGCTTGGCTGGAGAGAGTGTGCTGGCATAAATGGCCTGCTCGGGCTTCATACCCATGCCGATAGCTTTGCGCACAATATGATTCAAGTGCCCGCTCGGGGAATCGGCTGGACTTTATTTCAATAGTAAAGCGGGGAATGGTACTCAGGTTACGATTAAACTTCCGAAGGAGAGTGAGTCAGTTGTATAAGGTTTTATTGGTTGACGACGAGAAGTTATCCAGAGACAGTATTGCTGCTCTAATTAATTGGAAAGAGCATGGCTTACATTTGATCGGAGCTGCCAAGAATGGGTTCGAAGCCATTTCCTCACCAATGGTAATGTCTTGTACATTATTGCTGATAGCGTTCCGTAGCAGTCTGCTCAGAGCTTCTACCATACTGGATATAGCTGCTTGCCCGCTTACCCTTGCCATCCAATTGATTGAGGTCAGCGTGTTGTACAAGAAATGAGGGTTAATTTGCGCTTGTAATGCCCTATATTCCGTATCCTTCAACATCAGTTGCCGGGTATAATTCTCTTCGATCAGCGCGTCAATTCTCTGAATCATAATGAAAAACCTTTTCTGCAAATAGCCGACTTCATCGGATCGGTCGAATTCCCGGGAATTGGTAACAATCAATCCGAAATCACCTTTCTCGGCATACCTCATTTGCTGCGTTAAGAGTTCAATTGGTTTCGTGATCCCTCTTGCAAATCGGTAACTAATCGCAATGACAGTTATGAATAAGAGTATTACGACTACAAGAAGAGCAAAGCGCAAATCATTTTTCTTCTTAAATATATTGTTATAGGATAAGACACTGTAATAGGTCCATCCCGTTTCTCGAGAAGTCGTATAAGCGATGAAAGAGCTCATCCCATCTATCTTCTGTATGGTAAAGCCTTGTTTGGTCTCGCGAATATCGGCTGGAGGCTCAAAACCCTTATCATGCGTATAAATGGGCTGATTGTCTTTCCAGATGTATAGCAATCCGCTTTCTTTGGTGACAGTTTGATGCTGCTGCACAACAGAGTCTAAATTCACTTGAAATAAAAGTGTACCTAGCGGCTCCAATAAATCTGCTCCTGTCGAACGTATCTCTCTAGCAGCTAGTAAGTATGGATGCGTGGCATCGGGTTCAACCCACACATTGCCTCCCTTGGCATGCCTCGCTTTAATGAAAACTTCTTCTTTCTTACTTTCATCTGGCATCTGTGCACTCTGACCAACCAGCAAACTATACCCCGAATCATTCATAAATTGGATGGATGAAATATGCTTTTCAGTCAACATATAGACAAATATTTTATTCTTGAATTCTGTTAATGCTAGCGCCCTGTCATATTCATTGGTCATTTCCTTTACTTTGGAAAGTTGTTCTTGAATCCGCGTATCAGCAGCGATTGTCAGTGACAGCTTTTCAATATTGCTAATTTCATTCTCGATATCACCAATCGAATTATTGATGGTTTGAGCAGATTGCCCATATAGCATTTCATCATAAGCATGAAAAATGAATTGCAGACAAGCAATGACGACTATACAAAAAATTATAATCAACAACATCATGACGCCCATCAGCTTATGTTTGATCTTCATATCCTTGAAGGATATACGGCGAAATCGGTCGGTAAACAAGGTGTCAACTCCTTCAAGAAATAGTAAGAAGAGACACTGACCGCTTCGTCAGTGCCTCTTTCTAGATTATCCTATTCTGAGTGCCATGCCCATAAAAAAATTCGTGCTAAATTATATACTTTTCAGACTTACTCCTTTCACTAAAAATACCACCAACTAGGAAACTGGCGAGACTCATTCAGCTTTCAGGCTCAGCAACAGCTGCATAACGTTCCAAAACGGCAAACTTATGGGTTTATCTTGAATTTTAAAAGTTCAAAAGCCCTACGATTTTATCGTAAGGCAGATCTTTGTTACATATTGTTTGTTTCAATAAACCAACCGTCCATCCCGAAACCTCACAACCCGCTTCGCTTGCTGCGCAACCTGCCGATCATGTGTAATCACAATAATTGTCCGCCCCTGCTCATTCAGCCGCCTGAATATATCCATAATCTCCACACCCGTCTTCGAGTCAAGCCCACCTGTGGGCTCATCCGGTGGTGCCCATAAAACTTGATTAAAACACAAATGACCCGTAAGAGGGTCACTTTCTTCAAAGTGTTTATCAAACGGGTCACAGTTCAAAATTGGGGTGAAGTCCCTTTTTTGTGCCTGAAAATCCTTGCTTATCAGGGGCTCAGGATTATGACAAATGTCATTTCAGTATGAAATGTATTTTTTGGTTGAATACTATACTATTAAGTTGATATTGAAATCAAAAAAGAAGGAGCATAGAATGAAATATTTCTGGACCAATACAATTTGGTATATAATTTTAGGAGTTGCCTCTATTATAGAACTAACTTTTGGGATAATTAACAACAAAAGAAAAAAGCTTATTTTGGGTTTGTTTATTAGTATTGTGGGAGTAACTGTTATGTGTGAAATTATTATCATGGCTGATTTTAAGTCTTATTCATACTACCCCAAGATTTTACCAGAATCATGGCAACATTTTAAGCTTCCTCATGCTGAATATTATTGGCACAATGAATCGATTATTGGTAATTATTTTTCACAGGTGTCTGTATCAGCAACAGCTATCTTGCTAGCAGCTCGTAATCTAAAATTTTATTGGTATGTAATTAGTATCATTCTATACTGCCTTGTAGAAGAGTTATTTTTATATTTAGGTATTTATAGTCATAATTGGTACCGGACATGGATGACATTTGTTGGTCTTATAATTCTTTTTGGTGTAACAAAATTAATATATATGAAAAGCCTAAAAGGAAACGGCCGAGTTTTGAATTTTATTTATATTTTGTTTGGATTATTGGGTTTAAATTGGTTCACATCACCTGGCTGGTTCATGTATTTGTTTGGAGTTCAGACGTTAACAGCCAATTTGTTTTCGACCCCTTCCGCCAATGCAGCTTCTATGTATGCCGGTTTAACATTTATACAGGGAAGTATTGCAATGACCATATATTTTTTAAAGCCTAAGTGGTGGTGGTATATTATTGTATCAGGTTTTCTCTTCTTGCAACATTATCTTTTATATATACTTAATTTTAACGTCTTTAAGTATTGGTGGGGGTTTGGTGTTTTTTCTACTACATGGATTTTGGGAACATGGTTGCAAATCTATATTTTGGATAAACTATATGATGGCACCAACAAAAAGAATTTCAGGTATGCGAAATGGAACAGGTAGCAAATCTCCTTTAAACCATCTCTTCTTCAGTGACTTACGAACCTGTTAAATTTCTTTCAGTCTATTCCGCCAGTAAAGCTGCCGTAAATGCATTTTCAAAATCATTGGCACTTGAAGTTGAGCCCTTTAACATTCGTATTCGAATCGTAAGACCCGGGGCTTCGCCTGAAACGTCATTCGAAAAAAATGCACAGGCCTTAAAGGAAAAAGCACCCGAGGCTTATATCTTAGCGCTTCAAGAGTATTTCCAATCATTCCAACATTCAAAGGCATCCTATAAACATGCAATAGATGTTGCAAATGTAGTATGGCATTCAGTCACTGATCCTTCAAAAGAAGTTCACGACCTACCAGCTGGTGCTGATGTGGAGGAATGGGCGAAAAATCAGAATTGATATTAAAAACGAGCCTTAGAATCGCTTCTAAGGCTCGTTTTTCTTTGAGTATTCAGTTCAACTCGACGATTGGTCGGTCATCTAGAAACACCTTTATCTAGATAAATCCTCCTCTACTTTCCGAATGAATTCAGTGGCAGTAGAATATTCCGGAGATGCTTGCGGTTTTTTTAAAGGCAGGAAGCAGAATGCCATCAATGATCATACGATAAAAGTTTACGTCGAACGTTTTGCGTTGAACCAGTCCACGATATGAAGCTATTGAATTAATGACTTGGCAGGCCAATTCAATGTCTGCATAGACGGTGCTCTCCCCGCGCTCGACGGCTCGAAGCATAAGTTCACGATTCACTGCCGCCCACGGCTCGAAAAATTCTACAGCAACCGCTTCTGGATTCTGCGAGAAATGTTGCACGTGCGGTAAATTTTCGTGGAATTGAGATTGGACGATACACTTCTTTTAGAAATTCCGATGACGGCTTTACGAAACTGCTACAGGTATCAGAAACTCCAAGAAAGTCACGGTTACACTTCCGTGCTTATTGGACTTGAACCAACAGGTCACTATTGGTTTAGCTTAGCGGATTGGCTGACTGCCAGGCAAATCGAACTAGTGCTGGTGAACTCACTAACAACGAAGCGAAACAAGGAAAATCGAGATAATTCCAAGTCCAAAAATGATGTGAAAGACGCTCTGTTGATAGATGCCGTATGTCGCGGCTTTTACTCTCTCTACTCCCCAAATGAAGTGATATATCAGCGTTTACGCACAATCATGAACGAATCGGGAGTCCTGGTCGAAGGACCTTGCCCACATAAAAAATCGAATGTTTCGCTGGATAGATACCAACTTCCCTGAATATGGAAAAATAATTAAGGATTGGACAATTCCGCGTTCGATTGCAACACTCAAGTCTTTTCCCTTGCCGATAGATCTCAAGGCTCTATTAAATGGGACTATGTTCTTGTCACCCGACACGGATGTCAAGAACATTATCCGATTATTGACAAGTACATTGTCCGATTCCCCACTGATCGATTGATTTCCAAACAAAAAAGTCACGAATGACGTGACTTTTTTGTTTGGAAAACGTTGAGAATTTTACTGGAGCATTTAGATTATAAACATATTTTTTATGTAATTCTTTTCTTCTTGATAATTAACATGATAACTTTCATCTGAATAATCAAATAACGCATTGAATAAGCAATAGCGATGACCGTAGGACAGAACCGGGCTGTTCGTATATCCGGATCCTTCTGGACTTTGAGCCGGGAGAGTTGTGGGAGCATTTGGCGGCGTTCCCTCTCTGCGCCAATTTTTGCTTCGGCTGTGGAAGGAGCCCCTGCAGCAGCAGGTGTTCAGGACATGCTGCACCGGCTGCCGCCACCCCAGGGACCGCAGGTGATGGACTGGCTGGAAGCCCAGTCCGTCCACCTGACGCCCAGCCACATATCCACCGCCTTCCGCCAGGCGGTGGGCAGCACCATCACGGACTACCTGACGGCAGTCCGTGTGCGCCAAGCCTGTCTCCTGCTGCGGACAGGGGGCAAAAGTGTGGAAGAGATCGGCCGGTCCGTGGGGCTGCAGAACACCTCTTATTTATGCCAGATGTTCAAAAACCATGTGGGTATTAGCCCCACCGCTCCCGCCGCTCCTTCCAACGGGTGGAGGAGAAGCATTACCACAATTAATTCTTTTGTTTCAGCCACTTCGACAATTTACCTGTTTCGATGCCCGCCAGCAACACAATCCCTATACCATGGGTATCATTCGTCACCGCGTTCAGTTCAATCTTATAATATTCCGGTGTGAAGGAATACCGGGAACCCCTGCATACCCCGTGTACATTCCCGAACCGGTCGATGCTATATTTCGTCAGGGCTTCCCAGCCTCTGTTCACCGCATTTACCGCTATTGACACCCTATCATCCCTAATCCAGCCATGGCGGACTCCTCTGGATAAACCGTAAACAAACATACTGGTGCAGGAGGTTTCCTCGTAGGAATCCGAATCAGTCAACACCTGATGCCACAGCCCACTGGTTCCCTGCAAAGCCATATACCCTTCGGCAAGCTCATTGTAGAATGTCAGCAAGTCCTCCCGCTCCACGTGGTTTTCCGGCATAACCTCCAGCAACTCCGACAAGGAGAAGAACACCCAACCGTTACCCCGGCCCCATGGGACATTGGTCGGCTTGTTGTGCTTAAAGTCGTACACATGGGACATGATCTTGAATTCAGGAATAAACAGATACTTCTTAAACTGGTTAAATTGCCTTGCCGCGTCATCCAAATATTTGGCATTCCCCGTCAGCCGATAATAGCGGATTAAGAACGGAGTGCTCATATACAGGTCGTCAGCCCATAGCGTATTTTCCTGGAAACTGTTCAAGCAGATGCGGTAGAAGGTTCCATCTCCAAGCCGTTCCTGTTTATATTCCATGTGATTCGCGATTTGTTCAACCAAATAAGGTGTATGAGGATCTTGCGAGTCACTATACGCTTCGAGCACAGCGGACCCGAAAGAACCGCAGTCGTCCAGCATATCCATTTCCACCAGTTGATTGTTTACCGAGGGATAGCCATACTGCTCCGCATCCCATCTCGCATATTTATAGATCCGAGTGCATTCAGTAATATGGTTCACCGTGTAATCGCGGATTCCCTGCTTCTGTAAGAACCTACCGGTCTGCAGCAACCCGTAAAGCGTAACCCCCAGGGGATAATTCCACTTGGCGAACAGCGCATTGTCCAAGTAAGGTCTTACCCATGTATTCGGCCGATCCTGCTGCCAGAAGAATTGACTATCCCCCTGCTCAAACAAACGGTATAGGGAACAAATGCTATCTGCGGGTTCCTCCATCTGATTGTCAAAAGGCCCCAGATACAGCCATGGTTCAGAGCTCCCCTTTACACCCCTGGGAATCGATAACACAACGTTTTCCCCATCCATGATAAAGTTAAAGCCGTACTCCCATCCATGTTCCGAGGAACACAATTCCACCAGCACCTCATGCTTCCCCGGATCCAGCTTGAATTCCGCCATATCCGATGTCTTCAGCGCTCCTGAAAACACCTCATTGCCATCAATCCACATCCTCAACTTCCCGGTGGAACTCCCCATCAGGCTGCACACTTTTGAGCTAGCGCTGGAATGGCTAAGCTCCGACCAGAGGTAAGCCACCTTGTGGGGCGTATTACCGAAAATCCGCGTGCACGAATTCAACTTCATTTTTTCTGCATCCCAGGAAAGAGCGGGGTACCAGACCATGCCGGATTGCTCTTCCAGGCCTGTGTATTCCGGAATATGCTCTTCGCTGAAACAGTCCGCATTCATGGCATCAGAATAGATCCAGCCTGCCTGTCCTTTTCTTTCCTGAAAGGGAGACATAAACTCCATGGGATTCCATTTTGTATGCAGCGTACCAAAGATCCCGCCAAAACCTGCTGCTGTCTTCACAAACTTCACGCATACAGAATTCCAACCCTTTTGCAATTTGGCACGAATGCCTTTATTCATCTTGGGATTTACTTCTTCATTAATATCGGCTCTATACAGAAATTCTCGGTTCAAATAAACAGTAGCAGGACCATAGCAGCTCATTCCAAAGTCCGTCCACCCGTCATGGTTGCTCCAGAGCAGACCAAAGACATAAGCATACTGGCCCAGTTTGGCTTCTGGCAGCTTCTCCTCTAAATTCATGTTATATCTTCCATTATTCTTCTTAAGAAAACCTTCCCGTGAAAAACTCCGGAACTCAAAAGGAAGCGCAGGATTCCTTCCAATGTAAGCATTGGCAACGGTTTCAAGAATCTCATCTGTACGGTCATACAATTTCGAATAAATACTTTCCTGTTCATCAAAATATGGCTTCATCTTCGCAACTCCCTTATGAATTATTCTACGATTTCATGGTAGCACATATTGAGTGTTCAAGGCATGTATGATATGATTCGATTTGTAATATATACTGATTATTTGGTGGTGTGATGGCTTGAAGACTACCGATGTTTTAAACGCCATGGTTCCACATTTTTACCTGGCTATTAAACGGTACGCTACCCCTTCCTGGAAAATTCCTCATGCTGTTTTTCATCATCATAATCTAATGTTGATCATTGATGGTGAAGCCAATCTCCTTTGTAATGATGCTGAGTTTAAAGCCACAAGCGGAGATATTGTTTATTTTAAACCCGGCGACATGAGAAGGGGCGATACGAATCCAAATAGTCTTGTGAAATGTTATACCATTGACTTTCAATATGCCTGTCCTATTATGGAGAACGGCAATTGGGTCAATCTTGATGTTGCACTTCCTTTTCCGCCTCACAGCCATATTCAGGACCGGTATCTATTCCGTCGTTTGAAAGAATTATTTGAAGAGTTCATGCGACATTGGTCATCGGGACACGAGAATCGGACGTTCAGATGCCGCGCCGACTTCATGGAAATTCTTCTTCTTATTTCTAAATACATAGATAATAACACCATAAATTACAGCTCTATTCATAAAGTGGAGAAAGTAATCAACTATATTGCAGCAAACTATACCCGAAAGTTAACCCTAAATGAGCTGGCCGACAGTATACAAATCAGCCCCTCCCATCTAGGGCATATCTTCAAGGAAACAACAGGAGAAACTCCCTTTGAGTTTATTATCAAATATCGGATCGCTCGTGCAAAAGAATTTCTGGAAAACGGCTGCTCCGTAACGGATACTGCAAGATTAGTTGGTTTTGGCGACATGTTTTATTTCAGTAAGTACTTTAAGAAAATAGAGGGGATCTCCCCGACTAAATATATTGGATTGTAGTGGAGTCATCCAACTTACGAATGGTAACCGTGTCGAAAAATAGTTGGATAGAAAAATAACCCAATCAAGCGATCCCATGACCGCCTTCCAAGACGGTTGTTTCCGAGGCCACAGTGATGGCTTATTTGCGCACAACGATTTTTCGCTTGTTTGCTCGAATCCGCAATTATACGTAACGAAAATAATAGTTTATGAATAGAGGCGAGTTAATCGTAAATACAAAACACGGCAGCCGGATCCTCTGTCCGGCTGCCGCTCATGCGATCAGATCAATTCCGATTTTTGAAGCAAGCGATGGATAAGCGCCGCAACTTCCGCTCTCGAAATGTATGCTCTCGGAGCCAGCAGGCTCTCGGTTCGTCCAGAAACAAGTCCGGCTTTCAAGCTGTCGGCGACCCCATTCTTTGCCCATGCCGATACATTTTGCGAATCATCGTATGGCCTCAGCATTTCATCTGCCGAACGGTTCGGAGGCTTCTCTGCCAAATTCGTTAAAGCCATTGCTTTCGCCACGATGATCATGGCCTGTTCTCTCGTTATTTTCTCTGACGGGCGGAACGTTCCGTCTTCGAATCCGCTGATCAGGTTATAAGAGTGAGCGGTCAATACCGCACTGCTGAACCAATCCGAAGGCTTCACGTCTGCAAATAAGGCATTACCGCTTTCGAGCTTCAATCCCAAGCTCCGAACCATAATCGCCGTAAATTCCGCTCGGGTAATGTCTTGATCCGGATGGAAGAGATCCTCCGTTATCCCGTTAATCACCATTCGGGAACCCAGGTCGTTGACGGCTTCCTTCGCCCAATGCCGGGCAACATCCTTAAATCCTTTCGGATGCCATAAAAGGGAATACGTACTGTTTGTCAAGCTGTTGATTTTGGCAACGTATTTGCTGTCCACGTTGATGACCTTCGTCGGCACATGACGTACGGTTCCATCAGGTTCGACCACGGCCCCGGTGGTGATCTTATTGGGATCTATTCCATCCGGTATGGCAATAGTTCGTTCAATAAATGCGTTAAACTTCGAGATCTCAACCGTCGTTTTGTCGGAGGTCGCTTTTACCGTGAAGTCCAATGGAGGCACAACGAGCGTGAACTTTCCGGAAGCAGCGGTATTTTCCACGACCTTCATCATATCAGCGACAGGCTCGCCGATTTCGATCTGTACCTTGATATCCTGCAGGGTGACGTCCTGGCCAAATTGATCGGATATCGCACTGATATTGATCTGCTTGGCCGGCAAAGTATATGTTGCGTTCTTCGTCTTGATCTCTACGACCGCTTGTTTCTGTTCCATGGTTTTGACCATCTGGCCGTTCAATTCGGCAACGATAACGTCGGATTGCGTATTGACCGGAATCGTGATCACCACACCCAGGCCTTCAGCCGCCAGCTTCTCCTCCACTTTCTGCTGGTCGACCGCGACGGTCGTGACGGTCTGATCATCTCTTGTCGTAGTCGTTGCAATTCCTGCACTCTCCACCTTACCATTCACCAGAATCTCCACCCCTTGATTCTGGCTCTCAGTCGAACTTGTAGTTTCAGTCGTGCTCGACGACGGCGCACTAGGCGTGACGGCATTGGAGGCAACGGAAGCTTGACTGCTTCCCACGCTGTTAATCGCTCTTACCGTAAATGTATATGTCGTTCCGTTCGACAATCCCGTTACCGTAATCGGGCTTGATGTCCCCGATGTTAGTATATTTCCAGGAGAAGTCATCACCTGGTAGCCGGTCACGGCGCTTCCGCCGTTAGACGCCGGAGGGTTAAACGCGATGATGACTTGCCCGTCCCCTGCTGTCGCATTGAGATCCGTCGGCGCTGCCGGTACCGATTTGGGCGTTGCGCTGATCTGGTTGGAAGCAGCGCTCTCGCCGTCTTCGTTCATCGCTGTAACGACGAAGTAATATGTCGTCCCATTGGCCAACCCTGTCACATCGACACCGTATATCGATCCGGTAACGGTAACGGCCTCGGTTCCGTAGGTGCTGGACGTTACGCTTTGATAGATTTTATAAGCCGTCGCGCCGCCCACCGGGCTCCAACCAAGACCGACTTTAGCGTCGCCCTCTTCCACGGTGACAATGTTCGGCACTCCGGGAACATCCGGAATAAAGTAGGCTGTGTACGTAATCGCCCCCGTCACGGACGGGCTTGCGGGCAAGGCGGCCGTAATCGTCACGTCTCCCGCAACGGGCGGCGTCGTAAAGACAGTGCCGAATCGGCCGTCCGCATCCGTTACAGCTTTAGCGTCGAAGCTGTCCGACGAATCCGCTAATTCGACCTCCACGCCGGGGACCGGAAGATCGTCGCCGTCGTAGACGACTCCCGTAACAGACACTTCGCCTCCGACCGTCACGGAAGACGGCGTTGCTTGAAGTTCGATCCGAGCGGGAAGCATTTGTACGGTCTCGGTACCGTACACTTTAAATTCCCAGAACGAGTAGCCGTATGTGGTCGCTCTTTTCGTGCCATACATCCGAACATATCTTGCATTCACAGGTTCAAAGGAGATATCATCGATTCCGCCATCTCCGGCTGTGGTGCTGTAAACCGTAGTCCAATTCGTCTCGTTGTCGGAAACTTGAATTTGGTACTCCTTTCCATACGCGGATTCCCAACCCAGACTGACCTTCTGGATGGATTGGCTTGAGCCAAGATCGACGTAGATCCACTGCGGATCGGAATAGTTAGATCCCCAACGGGTCGTCAATGAGCCATCGACTGCATTACCGGGCTTCACGTCCGCTGCTCTTGACGAGCTTGCCACGACCGACATGCCTTCCGCAAGATTGGGGGCTACTGCTTCATACACCTTAAATTCATTAAGTGAGTAGCCATCTCCGGTACCCTGCCGAACTCCCTGCATCCGAACATACCTGCTACTAACCTTGCCAAAAGAAATGTCGTCGATTCCGCCGTCTCCCATCACCGTTGTGTAAACGTCCGTCCAGGTGACAGCATCGTTCGATACTTGAATTTTATAACTTTTCCCGTACGCCTTCTCCCAATTTAACCTAACTTTATTGATCGAATATTGATTTTGCAAATCAACATAAATCCATTCATTATTCGAAGCGTTTGAACCCCAATACGAAGTTCTGTAAATATCCGTAGCATTCGAGGCGAATTGTTTGCCTTTGCTGGATGAAGCGGTCGAGCCTTTATCGTAAGCGAGATCGAATCCGCTGTCGTCAATGGAGGTTCCCTCGTTTATAGTAATGCTTCGACCGGTAAACGTATCCTTGCCGAGTCTATAGCTTGTCGTGGATTTTTCTCCGTTTCGATCCAGCGTCACTTTCACTGTAATCCCCGGTGTTTCGGGATTGGCAACTGAGATACGAACAGGCTCTGCGGATTCGTCAATGATTACCATGGCGGGTTTATCTACCGTGACAGTCAAACCGCCTTTCACCGTCACCGTATCGGGTTGATAAAACAGCAATTCCGCAATTCTCAGAGTCTGATGCCGGACAGCCTGGACGGATGAGGTATTCGAAAGAATACTTATCGGGTTGTCGCTC
This sequence comes from Paenibacillus sp. 2RAB27, assembly GCF_052115445.1. Taxonomy (NCBI): domain Bacteria; kingdom Bacillati; phylum Bacillota; class Bacilli; order Caryophanales; family Paenibacillaceae; genus Paenibacillus; species Paenibacillus sp. 2RAB27. The sequence goes on along the minus strand of NZ_JBFRGR010000009.1, from coordinate 76,769 downwards.
GCGTAGCTGCCGACCTCTTCAGAAGTTTTGTTTGGCAATACAATGTACTGATAGGAGGCGTTTGTGGGTTTCACGCCATGATCAAGCCAAATGGAAAAAATCGATTTGGTGATCGGTTCCGGTGAACTTCCCGAAATCACGTCGCTCCAGCTTCCGGTTTTCGTCTCCCGTTTTACTTGAAAATCCGTAGGATTCGGGAATATATAGCCGATATTATCGTTATATGCCCAGCGTCCGTTTGATTGCATCGTTCCGTCTGCTATCGGATTGCCATCTACGAGAATATCGCCTATCGCTTGACTTTGGTTCAATGTCGTGTGGATAGGAGCGTTGTTCGTCGAAGCGATTCCTGCACCAAGCGCCACCATTTCATTATCGAAAAAGAAGTAGCCTTTCTTTCCGCTTGTATTCAGCTTGTTAAAATCATACGCGGTGGCCCCATAACGCTCATTAGTCACTCCGCCTACATACGTTTTGGGGTTGTTGAAGTTCCCGTCTTTCGTGAGTGCGTAGGGGGCCGTCGTACCGGGAACATGGGCCCAATCCATCAGCGGATATATGGGTCTGTATTCGTCGCCGGTTCTCTGAATGGCGGTGGCTCCTTGCGGCGTCCAGTACAGAAGGTTAAATCCGCCTGGATTAATCGTTCTCCATTCGCCTCCTTTAACCGTGCTGGAAGACATCTTGACCGTAATTCCGTAGCCATTTCGCATATGTGAGGAAACAAGCGTCTGCCATTGCGTCATATTGTTGGAGTTCTGTCCGTTGCTCGTGCTCGTGCCGAAGTTGCGAATATTGTCTAGGAAACTCGCAAACTCCCCAGCCCTCATTGGATTGGCCATCTGCATCCACAAGAGCGGATCTTCATAGAAGGTCAAAGCCGCGCTCGGATAACCCGGCCAATCAGGTCCATTCATCCCCATGCCCAGATCGGCAACATCACCTCTCACGAGATACCTGGTGCCGTCCAACAAGTATGAAGATAACGAATCAATCGCTGCCTTGCTGTACGAGAACACGGTACCCGAAGTAATGTACGCCCAGAATGACATATCTCTGGCAAAGCTTCTTCCGTAGCCCGTCGTATAATTCGTTTTGCCATGCATGAAAAAAGACATGTCCGACTGGATTCCCGTCACAGTCGTCGTCACATTCGACAGCACGTTAAATGCATTCACGGCGTTCCGAACGATCTGAGCATCCTCCAGCAATAAGCCGCGGTACATATAATTTTGATTGTACCAAGACGAGTTGGCTCCATCGACAGTGTGAGGGTTGCTGTCTAACGTGCCTATAATATTGGAAACTTGCTCTGCAGTTAAATAGCCTTCGCATAAAAGTGCAATTTTTCCCAACCTTAATTGTTTACCGATTCCGGTCTCCCACCAGTTGGTTGAAGTCGGCTTTACCGTAAACCAATAGTTCAGCGCCTTTTTAATACCACCTAGCAGCGCTTCACTATGATAGTTTGGATCATTGGGGTCAGCAAACGCCTGAGCCATCGATTGCATCCGATCTAATGCAAGGTAGGGTGACCAACCTCTCCCATTGGCGGCGGAAGTTGTACTCGTGTAATCGACATCCCCCCAGCTTCCATCCGGGTTTTGATTGGATAAGTAAGTGCCAGCCTGTGATTTGAAGGTCCATTCGACTCGACCGTTCGTTCCATCGTTTATGATATCTTTGGAGATGTAAAAATCAACCATACGCTTTTTCATCATTTTCATATCATCGACCTCTTGGGAAGCATTCGTCTCTTCGGGAGTGCTCGCCGATACGGGCGAGTATACGAATATCGATGATATCAATAAACAAACAGTAGTAAGACATATCCACCTCTTAAACCTTTGTATTTGGTTATCCATTCTATGGCTCTCCTTTTTCAAGCTCAAAAGTAGTAGTTAACGATTTCTATTTAATGGATTGAAGAAGCCCATGGTGTAGATACTTTTGTTCTAATGAAGATCTCGCAAGTGGTTTAATTCAACTCTTCCGTTGTTTCGCGGAATTGCTTGGGCGTCATGCCTGTCGCTTTCTTAAATGCCGTAAAGAAATGGCTTTTCGCTTGAAACCCGGCTGCCTCAACTATTTGCGATACCGGCCATTCGGTGGAATGGAGCAGCTGTTTCGCCTTTTCAATGCGCTGTACAAGAATGAAATCCGACAAGCTCACCTGCAATGTATCCCTGAATATGGTCCGCACATAGTTCGGCGAAAGCCCGATGTGCAAACTGATGTCTTCGATCGAGAGGATAGGATTGTGCAAATTTTGGTTGACGAAATTGACGACAGCTGCAGCTACATCCTCTTTGCGCTTCTCCCGGCCAGGTTTCTTTACCTTCTCTTGCACGACTTGGATTTCTTTCCTCAGCCACTCGTTCACTTCATTTAAACTGCCATACTGTTCAAGCTTCAGATTAATCCCTTGCCAATTCTGAAGAGTATCCGTTTGAAGGAAAGTTTTCGCGATTTCATACATAAGACGGGCTAGATGGAATTTGCACTCCTCGAAAGGCAATTGCCGAAGCCATTGAAAAATATCATCCATCACTTTCGCCGTCTCAGCTTCATTGCCTTTATTGACTGTCTGGATCAAGGTTTTGATTAAGTCGTTCGGAATATCCTCCGATGATTTTCCCAGCAAAGACTGACGGTCCGAATGATCATAAATCTTCTCTTCTCCGGTTAAAAACTTGATGTAAGAAATCTCGAGCACATCACGGTATAGCGCGTTCAGATCAAAGGAATCCTTGAAGGTTGTTGAAAACGCGCATACGCAATTGATGTTGAGATAGCGGCTCACATTCTCTTTCGCTTCCGCCAAAGCGGCGCGAGACTCGCCATCATCCGTCGGATCCGCCATAAGAACGACGAGATGGTCGTCTTTAAAGTCTATCGATGCTGCTGTAATTCGGCGATTCCGCATCGTCTCTTCTACGATATTACCCATTGCGTATTTAAGCAGCCTGCGAGAATAATACGTATATTCCTCTTCGAAGGAAGGGTACGATTCGATCCTTACGACCGCAAGTCTCAATCTTCGGGCGCCGGCGATCGGGGTCAATTGCCGGAGGGAAACGAGCGTCAATTCCGGCAAGTTTCCGTTCTGCACCCATTGCCTAAGCAGATCTTCCCGAATAATGTGTTGGCTGGACTTAATCGACTGATCCATTTGTTCGACTTGAACGACCAGCTTGCGAATGCCGCTTCGGATCAATTCATATTCGGCTTTATCGCGAATCGCGTCGTCATGTCGGCCCTCATTCTTATGAAGCAAGCCGACCAGGTCGCTGAATGGCAAGTAATTTCTTCTTGAGATCCAGAACACAAAAAACAAAGTCAGTAAAAACATTCCGCCCGCAGAAAGCAGAATCACATTCCTCAAATGGGATACTTTGCTCTTCCACATCTCCCAAGGCATGAATTGGTAGACCGTCCAGCCCTCCGGATCAATTTTGCTGTACCGAACGGTCCATTTTTGCTTGCCGTTCTCCCATCCGAACGTTCCCGTCTCGGCTTGCGATTTATCTGGAATCGCTTGCGCCAAATTCTCCGGCACTTCACCGATGATCGGATTGCTAGAAGGATCGGTTATGATGATTTTCACTAAGCTTTGATCGTTTGACTGCATGACATAGCGTTCAAACAACTTCTGATCAAGCAGCATAATCAAATAACCTTCAGGCTTCTTTAAACCTATCGCGCGGACAGCCAGTTTAATGAAGGATTCCGAAAGATAATCATGTCTGCTAAATCGAAGATACGGTTCGGAACCTTCAACTATTTCCTGCAGCAGTGGCTGATCATAGAATTCACTATAATCGAACATGGCTTCGCGCGAGGTCAACACGCGCTTTCCGGAAGTGCTGATCAAATCGATATTATAGATAAAGGGTTCTGAAGAGATATATTTCTTGATATTATTGTTCAACCTGACAAGCAGTTGAGGATCATCGTAATCCGTGAACCATCCTTGTACAGTCTCGTCCTCATACATCCTCATTCCATAGAGGCGCAGCTTATAGAGGGTAAACTTCGTGTTTTCAATGATTTGGCCGAGCTGGGTTTGGGCAGCCTGGTCGATTTCCTCACGCGCAGACATAGAAAAAATTTGGACAAGGTACAATGAAAAGACAGTTACGATAATCGTAAAGAGGATCGCGAATGTGGCAAACACTCGGAGATATGTTTTATGAAGAGACCATTTCAGTCTTTTTATTCTACGCATAATAGTCCCTCACACCTGTTGGAATAACTCTATTGTACCCAGCAGGCTCGGTTTTCGATAGTTCTGGTTTTTACAATGATGAAATTCAGAACGTACGATAAATATCCTCGAGAGAAAGATCCGCGCAAGCCATCACCTCATCCGCCGCACCGTAATACATGCGTACGGTTTGATCCATCAGCAACACGCCGCAGGAAAACACGACACCGCCGAAGAATCCGTTCATCTCATAATCCGTTTCGGGCATCAAGACCGGAACACGGGACCTGGCAAGCACCTTCCCAGGATCCTTCCTATCCAGCAGTACTGCTCCCATACAGTATCGATCGTTCACATCGGCTCCATGATACAGCTCAAGCCACCCATCATTCGTTAGAAAGGGTACCGCGCCTCCGCCGATTCTCCCGTTATCCCAGCTTTGCTCACTTAAGCCGATCAGGAACCGATGATTTCCCCAGTGCATCAGATCCGGAGATTCCGCAATCCACATCTCCGGCGAACCGATTGATTTCGGGACAGGACGATGCAGCATAAAGTACTTGCCTTCAATTTTACCAGGAAAGATCGCAACGTCTTTATTTTCCGGCGGCAGAATTAATCCAAGTCTCTCAAAGTTATGAAAATCGTCCGTTACCGCCAATCTTACCGCTACGCCCTTGGGAGATACGGCACTATAAGTGATGTAATAACGATTGCCCAGCTGAGTGATCCTCGGATCCTCGATACCCCAAGTCTCCTCGGCATCAATCGGAAACAACGACGGATGCTCGTCGATAACGAACCGGACTCCGTCTTTGCTTCGCGCAACCCGCAGATGCGATATCGAGGTTAAATAAGCGTACCGTCCTTGTTCTTTCACGACACGCGAATCTTCATAGTTATATCTAGGATCGTTCTTGTTCAGATATTTGATCTCGAGCGTCCCATCCTGCTCGTTCAATACGGGTACGGCTATATAGTTTCCCGGCACATGGACGGGCATCTCCGCAACTCGGAGCAGCAAGACGATCTCGTCATTGATGGCAGCCACCCCGGCATTGAACACGCCGACGACTTTAAAATCGGGTCTACTGGGCTTCACATGGTTAGTCGAAATAATCGGATTCTCTTCTAGTCTGCCTATTCTCATCTTGTTCTCCTTCATCGTTTATACGGATAGCCGCATCGCGCCGAAGCAGTTACAGCTTCGGGCGCGATAGCAGCCTGCAGTTAGCTTAATGACGGGAAATATAAGCGTCTAGTTGTTTTTGATACTCGTCTTGAACTTTTTTAAGCGTGTTGCCTAACTTAGATTTGAATTCCTCCATCCCTTTGTTGGGATCAAGCCCGCCGAGCAGAATCGGATAGACGAATGAATTGGCTTTCAGCGTCGCCACTTCCTGGGCGACCGGATCAGGATTGAATGTAAAACCTGCATCCACAGATTTGATGAAATTTTTTGAATCTTTCGTCCATCTCCACCACTTCAAATCTTCTTCTGATAATGTAGAATTATAGCGTTCCAATGTCGGATTCCATATCCAGTCGTAGCCGAAGAGCGGGTAATCCGCACTAAGCGGCTTATAGCCATCCTTGCCTACCGCTTCCCAATCTTGTCCCTCGATGCCATAACTAAGCAGATCATAATTTTCCTTCTGATTCGCCCAGTCAAGGAACTTGATGGACCGTTCTTTATTCTTGCTTGTCTTTGGAATACTGATAAAGTTCCATTGTTTGAAATCGGAAACGTATTTCTGAGACGGGTCTAGCAGCGTCAGCCACTCTACTTCGCCGCCGAGCTTCTTCACCGCGTCTTGCATATTTTGCTTAACGCCTACGTCCGCAATGGTGATCGCTGCAGTTTTACCGTTCATGAACAGATCCTGTTCGTTTTTTACAGCCAAATTATCTTTGTTGATGATGCCATCCTCATACCACTTGCGCATATTCTGGATGCCTGCCCAAATTCCGGCGTCTTTCTCTTCGAGCATGTTGTAGATTTTGCCGTTGTTATTTTTCTTGTATAGGAACGGGAACAGCTGTGCGATTTCTTGTTTATAGTCATAGACGGGATCGTAGTTGAACTTATAAGCATTCGTAATCCGGTCCGTATCTACCATCGTAGTAAGAGGACTCATGCCCTTCTCGTTCTCTTTCACTTTATACAAATAAGCATTGAAATCCTCGAAGGTTTTGATCTTTCCTAACCCATATTTCTCACGTAAATCTTTGCGAATATAAATGCCACGGATTTGGTAATGCGAGATACCTAGCGGAATTCCGTACACCTTGCCTTCAAACTTGTTGGCATCCCACATGTCTTGGGGGCGAGTGCTAATGATATTGGGCCCGTACTGCTTCAACAATTCGTCCAGCGGCTCATAAGCGTTCGAAGAAACCATTTTGTTCATGTGGAGCCATGGCGCGTCGAAAATGAGGTCAATACTCTCGCCGGAGGCGAGCGCCACCGAAGTCTTGCTGTCTAAATCAGACCAAGGAATGAAAGTAATATCCAGCTTAGCGTTGATCGTCGAAGCCATCCGTTTCTCAACTTCCGCAATGACAGCGTTCATCTTCTTCGGACGGTCGCCAGGAATATAGATTTTGAGCGTAACAGGGTCTAGCGCTTTCGACCCGCTGCCGTTCCCTTTAGCCGCCGTTTCTCCGGCATTTCCGCCGTTCGTTGTTGATTTTCCTTCGTTGTTGTTCCCGCTGCAGGCGGATAGGATACTCGATAAAACAAGAATCAGGACAACGAACATGAGCAGCCTGCTCTTTTCTTTAGACTTGAAGTAACTCATTGCTTTTCCTCCCTTTTTTGTTCACGCATGTATGCTCAACCGAATTCGGTTAACGCCGTTTTACCCTTTGACCGAACCAACCGTCAATCCCTTTACAAAATATCGTTGAAGGAATGGATACAATAAAACGATGGGGCCGATTGTCAGACATACAGTCGCCAGCTGTACACCATAGGACGGAATAGCCTGCGTATAGCTTGTGCCTGAACCTTGGATGTACGATGCGGCGTTAATATTGGAGATCAATTGGCGAATCATAATTTGTAATGGGTGCAGGGTTTCATCGTCGATAAATAACAAAGCCAGCCACCAATCATTCCAGTATTGCAGCGCATACAAAAGCGTAACGGTTGCCAGCACCGGTGTGGAGATGGGGAGAATAATCCGGAAAAAGGTTCGGTATTCCCCAGCTCCGTCTACGGTAGCCGCCTCATTCAACTCGTACGGCGTTGTCCGGAAGAACGCGACCATAACGAAGGTATTAAATGGATTTAGCACATAAGGCAAGATGAGTGCCCAGATCGTGTCCTTCAGGTGATACCAGTTCGCGATCATCAGGTAGAACCCTACTAAACCTGATCCGAACAGCATAGTAAAATAAGTAAGAAAAGCCAGAGTGTTGCGAAATCGAACCTTGCGATGCGAAAGGACGTATGCGTACATAGAAGTTATGAGTACCGCAATCAGCGTTCCCAGGATCGTAACCGAAATAGTAACGCCATAGCTGYGGTAAACCTGTCCTCCATTGAGCAGAAAGTGGTATGCGAATAAACTCAGTTTTTCCGGAATAATCTGGAAGCCATTAACGCGAAGCGCATTCTCATCAGTAAATGATCCGATAAGGACCATCCAAAAAGGAATCAAACAGAATAACATGAAAATGGTTGTAATCAGATACGATGACATGCTCAGGATGCGATCGTTCAGTCCATAAACCTTTCGTCTCAAATCAGATCACCTCCTAGAACAGTTTGGAATCAGGGTCGTATAATTTGATGATCCAATTAAAAAAGAGGATCGTGATCAAGCCCATCACGGATTGATAGAGCGATACGGAGGAAGCCATCCCGAAGTCGCCAAGCCCGCGCAAAGCCCTGTAGGAATAGGTATCGATAACGTCTGTTGTCGGAAACAGCAGGCTATTCTCCCCGACAATTCCGTAAATCATCCCGAAATCGCCGTAAAAGATCCGACCGATGGCAAGCAATGTCAGGATGATGATGGTCGGGCGCATCATCGGAAGAGTAATATGCAGAATTTGCTTGAACCGACTTGCTCCGTCGATCGTCGAGCTCTCATACAACTCATCGGGTATCCCGGAGATTGCAGCCAGAAAGATGACCGAATTGTATCCGGCGAACTTCCATATGGAAACTATTGTTAATATAGCTGGCCAATACGAAGGCGAGCTGTACCAATCGACGCCGGTCACACCCCATTTCTCCAGCTGCAGATTGACCAGGCCGTTCGTGGAATTCAGCAATCCGAACACCATCAGGCTGACAACCAGCCAAGATACGAAGTACGGTAAGAAGATGAACGTCTGTGCTAGCTTCTTATAGATCCGCGATCGAATTTCATTTAATAGAATTGAGATGATCAATGCTGTCCCCAATCCAAAAATAATAAAAAGCGCGTTAAGACCCAGTGTGTTTAAGGTAATCCGGATCCACTCCGTACCCCCGAAGAGAAACTTAAAGTTCTCGAAACCGTTCCAAGAGCTCCCCCAGATCCCTTCCGTAATTCTGAACTGTTTGAAGGCAATAATGTGACCGGCCATCGGCAAGTAGGCAAATAAAATGAGAAAAAGTATACCCGGCAATGCCATCACATAAAGACTACGATTTCGTACAATATCTCTCAGCAACCCCATGATGTTCTCTCCCTTCCATGCACACATTTTAGGTTTAGCCGATTGGTTCTGTAAAGTTCTTGTTTTAATAAACGGCCATTAAACAGGTGCGCAAGGAAGTTCTGATCTTAACTAAAAGTACACGTGCCATTACTGACATCAACCGGAACGCGTCTGTTCAACATTAGTTGTTGGCGGCGGCAAGTCATGGAATGATGAATAACTCTCGAGTTTTGTTGAGATTGAGCCATTTTTCGACAAGACTTTTCTCTGCCCAGATCAAATACCATCGGATAAAAATCCGATGGTATTTGATCTTATGGCAGCCACATTATATATTCGCTTCTTGCCATAATTGTCAGGTTTAACCTTTGAGCGCTCCAACCATTACTCCCTTAACAAAATACTTCTGCAAGAATGGATATGCTGCCAGGATAGGGAGTGTAGCAACCATAATAGTTGCATATTTGATCGTTTCTCCAATTGACTGTCTGTCCTGTGCTACTGTTCCGGACATCATTTCATCCGTACTGTTGGAAATCAGAATTTCCCTCAGCGCCAACTGTAACGGCCATAAATCCCGATTTCTCAAGTAAATCATGGCGCCAAACCACGCATTCCAGTGGCCTACCCCATAATACAGCACCATAACGGCAATGGTTGGCAAAGCCAGTGGCAAAATGATTTTGAATAGGATGGTGAAATCATGTGCGCCATCGATATGGGCAGATTCTACCAAACTGTCCGGAATTCCCTGGAACGCCGTTCTCATGATAATCAGATTCCAGGTTCCGATTGCTCCGGGAATGATCAAAGCCCATAATGAATCCATTAAACCGAGATTCTTGACTAACAAGAAATTGGGAATCAGCCCACCACCGAAAAACATGGTGAAAACAATCATGATGGTAATCGGCTTTCTCCAGAAGAAATCTTTCCTGGAGAGAACAAAAGCTCCCATGGATGTCATCATAATATTGTAAGCCGTGCCCACCACTACAATAAAGAGGGTATTCATATACCCGGTATAAATGATTGGATTTTTTAACACAGCTTTATAAGCATTTAGACTCAAGCCCAATGGCTTCAGAAGTAAGCCGCTATGGGCTGTAAGCTCATCTGCACTGCTCAAAGATGCAAAAATAACATAAACAAACGGATAGGCCGTTATCACAGCTAGAGCTGCTAATAAAATAACATTCACCGAATCAAAAATGTAATCCCCAACTGTCTTTTTGACAACCATGCCTTCCACTCCTTACCACAGACTGGTTTCATTAACCTTACGGCTTGTATAGTTTGCTGCTACGATTAGAATCAGGTTCACTACAGAGTTAAATAGCCCCACCGCTGCACTGAAGCTGTAATTTGCCTCCACCAATCCACGTCGGTACACATAGGATGAAATGATATCCGCTGTTTCATAAGTACTGGGATTATAAAGCAATATGACTTTTTCATATCCTTCACTCATCATATGGCCAAAATTCATGATCAACAGGATCACGATTGTGGGAGCAATTCCCGGTAGAGTGATATGGACAAACTGTTTCCACCTTCCGGCTCCGTCAATGGTTACCGCATCATATAACTCCGTGTCAATAGCGGTGAGGGCAGCGAGATAGATAATCGACCCCCAACCTACGCCCTGCCAGATGCCTGTACCTACATAAATTGTCCTAAACCATCCTGCTTCAACAAGAAAGATCGTTCGAGAGCCTCCAAAATAAGCAATAATATCATTGATCAGGCCGCCTTTTGCGAAAAAATCAATAATCATGCCACAGATAACCACCGTTGAAACAAAGTGTGGTAAATAGGTAACGGTTTGGATCGTCTTTTTAAAATATTTACTTTTGATTTCATTAAGCAATAACGCCAAAATAATAGGTGCCGGAAAAGAAAAGATAAGCTGATAGGAATTGATTAATAAGGTATTTCGGATGACTCTCCATGCGGAGATACTGTTAAAGAAATCATGAAAATGTTTTAGTCCTACCCAGTTACTGTCCCAGATTCCTTTTACGGGGCTAAATTGTTTAAACGCGATGATGACCCCGTACATTGGAACGTAGTGAAACAAGATATACCAGGCTACTACGGGCAGGGCCATCAATATCAACCATTTATTTTTTTTATAATCTTTTTTTATTGCCTGAATGAGGCTTGGCTTGTTGTATATCAAATGTTGCGGCTGCATCTTTACTTCTGGCACTATTGGAACCTCCCTGTATGGTGAAATGGGGGAATTTCTTCCCCCATTTCAATCATGCTATTTAGCAAAGATGTCGCTGATATTAAACGATTGCGGATTTAATGCCTGCGGGAATTTTTTAATGAACCGATCATAGGCGCCCTGTCTAACTTTGTTGATATCCTCAATACCTAGCTTTTTGATTTGCTCCACATATTTATCCCAAGTAGCATCCACATCTTCTTTCCCCATAAGCCACTTCAGGAACATTTCATCCTTATACGTATTAATTTCATTTTGTTTGGTAGTGGTTTGAGAGACTTCATCTGGAGTCAAATTCCCTCTATAGTTTTTATTGGCCTTGGTGACCTGCTCCGCATATTTGGTCCAGGTTTTAAGTGACTCTTGTTGCTGTGGCAACGCCATGTACTGTTCAAAATACCTCCTATCCTGTACAAAGGGTCCGTCTTTAAAGGCGCGGGTATAAAATGTTCCCATGGTTGCGATAGGCTGTCCGTTGGGATTATTCGTAACCAGCTCCGTATATTTGGGATACCCATTATCCATCTTATAGCTGACGCCCTCAATGCCGAAGTTATAGAGCATGGATCCTTCCTTCGTATAGCCATAATTCAAGAATGCGAGTGCTTCCTTCAGATTTTTCTTAGCTGTGCTGGTAATGTTCCATGCACCGTTGCTGACGGTGGGGCCGTCCTTCGGCATAAAGGGATTGAAGTCACCTTTCTTAAGTACGGGATACGGCATGGCGACCTGGTCAAATTTCGGATCTTTCTTCGCCATCAACGGCAAGTATTTGCCCAGACCTGAACCCGTGTTTCCAACGGTTGCACCAGCTTGATTTCCAGTAATTTTGGCATCGATCGTCTTGGAATTATTCGTAGCCAATTCGGGGTCTAATAGACCGTCCTTATACCATTTTACCATGGTCTTGGTATATTCCTTGAACCTTGGGTCAATCGCTCCGTATACGACCTTGCCATTCTCAATAAAGTGATCCTGGCTAATCCCCCATGCTCCGGTAAAGTAGGTCCCTTTAATATTTCCGACACTTCCGGTAAAAGGCGCGGTTGCCCCCTTCTTTTCTTTGAAGGCTTTCAATACGGTATACATTTCGTCGATGGTTTCCGGCACTTGCAGTCCCAGATCATTCAACCAGTCTTTACGCATAAAGCCTCCAAAGAAAGTGTAGATACTCTCATCACCCTTGAGGAAAGGGACATAAAACTGCTTTCCATCCTCTGTCTCTACATCCATTAATAAATTAGGATAGGCTTTATAGATTTTGGCAAGATCTGGTGCATATTTAGGGATTTCATTCTTGATGTCAACCAGTATCCCGTCTTCGTAGGCTTTTGTCCTTCCTCCAGGATAGTCTCCAAAGGTACCCACAATAAAATCCGGTATATCGCCGGACGCAAGCATAAGATTAAACTGTTCTTTCGCCGAGCCCTCTGTAGGATGGATATATTCAATCTTAACATTTAGCCTCTTCTCCAGCTCTTTGTTCAGTGCGGATTCGGCATAATTCTTCATCACCGAAAGAGAAGTACTCATCAGGGGATCCCAGACGCGGAATGTTACCGTTTTCTCAAAAGGTAATTTTATTGCGGTATCCGTCGAAGTCGAATTCGTTGTTTCAGCCCCTTTTTCCGCCTCTCCACATCCTGTCATCATCACAGATGACAAAAGAGCTATCAAGAGGGAACCGGTAGTAATCTTGGTAAAAACCTTTTTACTTTTCAACACTTTTTCCTCCCCATAAGTTTCATGTTTTTGCCACACGCAATTGTAACCTAACTGCAAGCATTCACTCTACATCAACAATTACAATTGCTAGGGCAAGTGTAGTATTTCTATCAACCGTAAATCAATCTCCATCCAACAGAATGCGTATTCAAAATCCCCAAAACCAATATCAAATTTGAGCAAATCATCATCAAAAACAAAAAACGGTGCAACGCCTAACGATGTCTGCTTCCTACGGCACTGCCGGAGTGCCGCCAGTCAGGCAGCACAGGAAGGGCATGCTCCAAGTTGTAGGCCATAGATGGTTTTATAAAGCCTGCGGGAAAATTATGGAATTTCATTTATAATGTATTGTAGTATACTATTTAGGAACGTAAACTCTCCAAGACTGGTATTCCCTGCTTGCGGAGCATGGAGACGAACCTTCGAATGTGGCTGAAGATCCGGGTCCCCTCCTTCCGTGCGGAATTTTGTTACCCGAACTCACTAATCATAATAATGAGGGGGATCTCATGAACGTAAAGAGAGTTTTGAACACTAGAAATAGTATCATTTTCACCCAAATTTTATCTTATATTTTGATTCTGTTAATTCCTATCATTTTCACTGGAATCGTTTATTTTGTTACTGTAAGGACCATTGAGCAAGAAACAAACAGGGCAAATCTTGCTATGCTGAAACAAGTTCAGCTGAATATGGACAACATCTTAAAGGATGCCGAGCGCTTAAGTTTTGATATTGCCTTTAACCCGGATATTCAATTGCTGGCCACTTCGCAGGAAACGAACTGGAATAACAAACAGTATGAGGTTTCTGAGATCGTAAAAGATTTCAAAAGGATGAATATAACGAATGGCTACATTGATAATTTTTATGTGTACCTTAAAAACTTGGATGCTGTGATTTCTTCAACAGCAGCTTCAAGGAGTAATTATATGTACTCTTTTCTTGTCAATAAAGACATAAGGTATGAACAATGGATAGATACTCTTCAAAATACGTACAGCGGCAGATATATCTCAATTGACAATAAGACAAACCCAAGTGAGAATTCCGGAGCGCTCGCTTACATGCGTTCAATCCCAATATCAAATTCGGAGAAGTCTCTTGCCACAATCGTCATCCTGTTAAATAAAGAACGATTTACTGAAATGATTCAAAATATACAATCGGCGCAGTATGGAAGTATCTTTATTTTAGACAAAGATAACAACATTCTTGCGTCGACTGCTTCTTTTCATTTATCGGACATCTTACAGGTGGATGAGCTGAACGATAGCAATAATATGCTGGTGAAAGGACAAGGAAAGGATTCGTTAATCATATCCTATACGAAATCCGATGTATCCAAGCTAAAGTATGTTTCCATTGTTCGGCGAGAGATTGTGATGGAAAAAAGTGAGTTTACAGAAAAATTAATGATTGCAAGCATTATACTATGTTTAATTTTTGGAGGAGCAGTATCGGTATTACTTACCTGGCGTAATTATAATCCGGTTCGTAATCTCATCCGTATCGTCCAAAATGGGAAAATAAAGAACTCTTATGACRGATCCGGTAATGAATATCAGTTTATTTATGAGGCAATCCAGGATGCTCTTCAAGAAAAGGAAAAAATAAACCTGAAACTTAAACAGCAAAGCAGTGTTGTGAGAGCGGATTTTCTGCATAAGCTTTTAAAAGGGAAGTTTGGCAATATATCTGTACATCATAATGCATTTTACGCTCTTGACATGCAGTTTATATCCAGTGATTTTATAGTAGTGCTCCTCTCCATAGAAGATAAGGGCAAGCTTATTTCCTTAGGGATTGGAGATGATTTTGAAGCGAAGTCAAAGCTCCCCAGCTTTGTGATCACCAATGTTTTCGAGGAGCTCTTKGGACAAAGGTATAAGAATTTTGTTACAGAGATTGATGAGAAAATAGTATTCCTAGTGAACCTGCAGGATCCTGAAGCGGTAGATCATGTGCAGGAATTGGTAAACATTACAGAAGAGCTGCAAAACTTTTTTGGGAAATATTACAATATGATCCTTACAGTTTCGATCAGCGATGCCCACACGGGTATCCATGGCATGCAGGAAGCCTATCAGGAAGCCGTAGAAGCCCTGGAATACAAATTGATTGCCGGTAACGGAAAGATCATCAGCTTCCAAAGTCTGAAATATAATGTCAGAGATTATTTCTACCCTCGTGAAAAAGAGCAAAAATTAGTGAATTGCATCAAATCCGGAGAGTTTGAAAAAGGAAAGCAATTACTTGATGACATTATTCGCTCCAACTTTATTGACGGCACTCCCACTGCTGAAATGACAAGGTATTTTATGTTTGACCTTGCAAGTACAGTAGTAAAAACAGTAAAAGAAATATCTGCTGCTGAACCGGTGGAAAAATTGTTTGTATGTGAAACCCTAGCTGAACTGCAGGCGGAAATTACCAAAACACTATCATCAGTATGTAAACGCATACAGTCAAAAACCGGTAATCGTTCCTACGAATTGAGCAGGAGTATCATCGAGTCTGTTAACACCCACTATGGAGAAGTTGCCTTAAATGTAGCGATGATTGCAGAAAATCTAGGAATTACTCCCAGTTATATGTCCAAGCTCTTCAAAGAACAAACCGGAGAAACCTTGCCGGATTATATCAATAAGGTAAGGTTAGAAAAAGCGAAAGTGTTATTAAGGGACGAAAAACTCAATATCTCCGACGTGGCTGTCAAAGTAGGGTATTTAAACAGCAATGCGTTGATACGCAGTTTTAAAAAGTATGAGGGAGTTACTCCGGGAAAATATAAAGAGTGATGCTCCTTTTATTCCAGCGGACCCGGAAGAGGTCTGTTTTTGTGAGGATATGAAATAAAGGATATGGTTTCTTTAAACAATTTGCATGTCAAAAGATAAAATGCTGTTTTACAATGAAATGGAGGATAAATACTATATCAAAAACTCCGGGCAATTCGATGCGGACAACAAGATTCTGGAGTAGGTGGGCTCCGTGCAGGGCAAACGGGAGTACCGGCGTTTCATCGGGGACTAAGTGATGAAACAGCAGGATATTCGCTCGCCGATCCGACACGCCGAAACATCCTGACCAGGCTGTCACAGAGGCCCACGACAGTCGGGGAGATCGCCGAGCCCTTCGAGATTAGCGCACCCGCGATCTCCCAGCACCTCAATGTGCTGGAGCGAGCAGGGCTGATCGAACGCACAGTGGCGGACCCTGTCGATGTGCACCGAGCCACTCGAATAATGAACATGAACATGTCCACATCCGCACCGGAGTTCACCATCACCCGCACCCTGTGCCTTCGACACCTCTGGAGTCCATCTCCTTCGACGTCCGCGAAGGCGGACCCTACCGCTACACAATGGTCAACGTCGAGACCGGCGAGGAGTAGGTTGGCGGATGCATATGAAACGTGCCGGCGGTTCCAGCAGTCTACAGAAAGCKGCTCTACTACTTGCTGTATCCCATCGTTCCATTGGACGTACCACTTGCGAGCAGGAAGAAAGGCAAAACCTGAAGTACCTCCTTGAGGACTACGAGAAGCTTACAGCAAGGCTGAAAGAGAACTTGTTGATAATTTTCCTTGATTAATAAAGATCATCATCACACTATTTTTATCTGACTTTTTCGTATGATACATTTATACATCAAGAATAAACCCGCGCAATTTGAACGGGTTTACAGTGTAAGTAATATCAATTCTGATGTTTAAATTTCACTAATACATTCCGTACTCAATGCACCAACCGCCCATCCCTAAACTGCACAATCCGTTTCGTCTGCTCCGCAACCTGTCGATCATGCGTAATCACAATAATCGTCCGCCCCTCCTCATTTAACCGCCTGAAAATATCCATGATCTCCACACCCGTCTTCGAATCCAGCGCTCCCGTAGGCTCATCTGCCAAGATGATCGGTGGGTCACCAGCCAACGTCCGGGCAATAGCAACCCGTTGCTGCTGCCCACCAGAAAGCTCCGAAGGAAAGTGCTTCCGGCGATCCAGCAAGTCGACCGATTCCAACGCTTGCAAAACAAGCGGCTCCCTCTGTTTCCTCGATAATCCCCGATAAATCAATGGTAGCTCTACATTTTCATAAGCACTTAATCTCGGCAACAAGTTAAAGTTCTGAAAAACAAACCCGATCTTCCGATTCCGAATCTCGGCCAATTGTGAATCTTTCATGGCGTGAATTTGCTTCCCATCCAKGGTGTAGACCCCTTCGTCCGAAACGTCCAAACAGCCGATGATGTTCATCAGCGTGGACTTTCCAGAGCCCGAAGGCCCCATAATAGCAACAAATTCGCCCTGCACGATATCCAGCGAAATATCATCTAACGCTCGGATCGTTTCGCCGCCCATATGATAAAATTTGCTCACATGCTCAATCTGGATTAAGGCTGTCATTGTCTTCGCCCCCATTATTTGATGCCAAATAAATGAAGAATACGATCCAATTCTTTTACCTCTTCGCCTTATAAAACTCATGATACAGCTTCATCAGCGCCCGCTTCTCGATCCGCGACACATACGAACGCGAAATCCCCAGCTCCTTCGCGATCTCCCGCTGCGTCCGCTCCTCGCCGCCAAGCTCTAACCCAAACCGACCGACTACGACTTCCTTCTCACGGTCATCCAAAATCTCTAAATTTTTATATATCTTCGACTTCTCAATCTTCAGCTGCACCGCATCCACCACATCGTCAGCTTCACTGCCGAGGATGTCAATCAACGTAATCTCATTCCCCTCTTTATCCGTTCCGATCGGGTCATGCAAAGATACATCTTTCCTCGTCTTCTTAAGCGATCGCAGATGCATCAAAATCTCATTCTCGATACAGCGCGCTGCAAAAGTCGCCAGTTTTGTCCCTTTGTTCGGGGAGAAGGACTCGATAGCTTTGATCAGTCCAATCGTCCCGATGGAGATCAAATCTTCCAAATCTTCCCCCGTATTGTCGAATTTTTTGAGGTTGTGTACACGAAGCAAGGTAAGTTCCTTCTTTCGTATCAAGAAAAAAACGAGTAATGATAAAGACTGCACCCACGTCGAAATGGACCAGCTCCTTTTTCATACTCGTTGTCAACTCAAAAATATTTAATCCATCTTTTCGAACCGACCAACCGTCAGTCATCATTCATCTGCCCTTTTTAGGATACTCCAAGCTAAAACTGACTTTCGTAATTCAGGATAATAGTTATTAGATAAAAATAATGACTATATTTAGATAGATTTAACTTAATGAATTATCTCAATCCGCTCATCGATGCGCCAGCCCTTACCATCAATATAACGCATTGGGTTATGGTGCAAAGATTCACAAAAATCTGCCAGTTACCCCACTAACGATGTGAAGCCAAGCATTGGTTTTGTGATTTTCTTTATAAACCCGTGATCTTGCTCCACAATGTTGTTAAGATACTTTGTCTGTCTAATCAAGGTTTCTTTTGTTAAGGATTCCTCATTTATTAATTCTTGTATGGCTGGTGGATATACTGGATTTTTATCCAAGGTGATTACATGTGGGATTTGAGTATGTGGTCATATGGCAATCCGAAAAGCGCAGCAAGGAAAAAAAGGTGTTGGGACAAACCAAACCGATACCTACTATTTTGACGTAGAGAAATGCAAGCGATGCCCTTTTCAAGAAGGCTGCTACAAGGCAGACGCGAAAAGTAAATCGTATTCGGTAAGTATTAATCCGAAGAGCATACTGAGCAAATTGCATCTCAGGAAAGTGAGCATTTCAAGGAGAAATCCAAAGAACGCTACAAGATTGGAGGGATGGAGCTTCAAGGAGCGATGGGGATTTTTGCAGTGAATCTGAAGCGAATATTGAAACTGAATGACTAAAAACTAATAAACCAACAGGGCATTACTGTGTAAAAAAACGGCACCTGCTCCCAAAAACAGGGAGTAAGTGCCGTTTTTTTTCGTTTCAAATATCTAGCGTTAGAAAATGCCTCCCTTCTTCAGTGGCCTTCGTCTTCCAAGAGCTTTCCTTATTAATTTATTTTTTTTACCGATTCTCCGGGTAGAAGTTCACAAGCAATTTTTAGTGTTTGCCAAGGCTTACTTTCGTTTTCTTCTAAAACATTACTAAGCAAGACGTCAGCGGCCATTTCTCCAATGAGTCGTTCTGACTGGTCAATACATGTAAATTTAGGTACATTCAACTGCGTCCAACTTGGGGTACCAATAATGACGGTAGACAGATCATCAGGTATTCCTACCCCGCGTTCTCTTAGTAATTGAACTCCCCCCTCAGCTAATGTATGGTGGCCGAACACAACTGCGGTTACTTGAGAATCCAGCAGATTTGGCATTAACCGGTAACCCCACTCCGCACCAAGACCGCCTAATTGAATCCACTTCGGTTTGACCTCAATACCATGCTCTTTCATGGCAGCTAGAAACCCCAATTTCCTCTCTTGGACATTAATAAACGTGTCCCATCCAATAAATCCGATATTGGTATGTCCATTTTCAATCAAATGTTTTGCCGCGGTATAACCACAGTTCMAGTTATCGCAACCAACAAAATCATATTGATCAACGCCAATTAATGGTCTCTCCAAAATAACGTATGGTATACCTAAGCTGCGTAGATGATCCGTATTTTCAGTCCCTTGAATGGTTGGGCTAATAATTATTCCATCCACGCGCTGTTCGATCATTTTTTTAATAATTTCCCGTTCTCTCTCCATATCATCTACAGTTGTACTGATTGAAACAAAGTATCCTCTGCTTCGAGCTACTTCCTCAATAACAACGACGATTCGAGTAAAGAAAGGATTATCGAACTGCGGAATCAGAACGGAAAGTATGCCACGTTCTTTGCCTTTTAAGCTGCTAGCTACGGCACTCTTCATATAATTGAGCTCTTTAGCCGCTTGAATCACCCGTTCCTTTAACTCTGAGCTTACATAACGTTTATTGGAATCATTGAGAATATATGATACAGTGGCAATTGAAGTTTCTGCCAACTTGGCTACATCGTTAAGTGTTGCATATTTCTTTTTTTTCGGTTTATCGATTAAAACCACCATTTCCCCTCCTCAACATAAGGTAAACGTTTACTTTCTAATATAAAATTCTCCCTAGAATTAATAAAAAAACACAACCCTTTTCGACTAATTCTAGGTATATTTCCAGTTGAAGTCAAGGTCTATACACACAATTCTTTACGTTAACGGAAAATTGTCATGGCTCGGACATACACCTATCAACATTATAAGCATAAGGCCTCATACTCCATAAAGTTATGCCTTTGTTCCCCGTAGAAATACAGAGCAAAAAGCCGAATTCTCACTATACGAATAGTTTAAGTCTTCGACTTGACTCACTTACTTTCAAAAAAGTTACACTTTAAATTTCCTTACTAACGTTTGTAGTTCTTCCGCCATTTGAGCAAGATACGTTGCTGAAGATGAGAGTTCTTCCATAGAGGCTAACTGTTCCTCAGATGCACTTGAGACGCTTTGTGTACCTGATGCAGTTTCTTCTGATTGCTGTGAAACGATGTTTATCAAATTGACTACTTCTTGTGCGCTAGCCGAC
Source organism: Paenibacillus sp. 2RAB27 (assembly GCF_052115445.1). NCBI lineage: Bacteria > Bacillati > Bacillota > Bacilli > Caryophanales > Paenibacillaceae > Paenibacillus > Paenibacillus sp. 2RAB27. Next base: position 56,382 of record NZ_JBFRGR010000009.1, on the reverse strand, counting down.
ACTTGTTCAATGGCTGTAGAAACTCCCTCAACTTGCCTTGACACACCATTGACTGATCGTTGGATCTTCTCAAAAGATTCGCCTGCTTGATTAATAACAGATGTTCCTTCATTTACCTCAATAAGCGTCTTTTCCATAGATAAAACCGCTTTATCCGTTTCAATGTGAAGATCGTGAATAAGTTCAGTAATTTTGTTGGCCGAGCTGTCTGATTGCTTCGAAAGTTTTTTCACCTCATTTGCGACTACCGCAAATCCCTTACCTTGTTCGCCAGCACGCGCGGATTCAATTGCCGCATTAAGTGCTAATAAATTGGTTTGTGAAGCTATATCCGTAATCACTACGGCAATTTGATCAATTTCTGATAATTGTTTTCCAAGATTATGAATGATTCCTGCTAAACCATGAATGGATAGCTTAATAAAATTCATTTGATCGACTACCGATTGTATAGCTTCATTACCTGAGAGTGCGAATGCAGATGATACCGTGGACGTTTTCGATACTTCCTGAATGTTGGTAGCAATCTGCTGAATGCCCACCGACATTTTGGTTATCCTTGTTACGCTTTCGCTCAAGCTTAGTACTTGCTTTTCAGATCTAACAGCCATTTCCTGCATATTAAAAGCAATATGTTCCGTTGCTTGACCTGTTTGTTGAGAACAAGCGTTTAAATGCTCAGAAGAGTAAGCTATTTGATGTGCAGTAGTACCTACCTGTTGCACCATCATCCGGAGATTATGGATCATTTGATTAAAATGAAGAGCTAAATCACCGATCTCATCTTTGGACTTCACGATAATTTGCTTTGTTAGATCTCCACCTCCCTCAGCAATTTCCTTTAATTGCCTATTCACTTGAAGAACAGGTTTAACTATTTTTCCAGATATCAATAATGCAAGCCCTATCCCAATTAAAAAAGTAACAATGATTATGGTAATATTGAATTTTCTGACAAAAGACTTGAAAGTAACAATAGCCGCATCTTGCGTTAAAATTAATTCCGATAAGCCATCATTATAGGTAATTAATGAGTTTATTACAGGATCAAAAGGAACCTCTGTATACATAGATTGAGCCGCTTGGGCCCCCTTGCTTTGGACAGCACTGAAAGAAGCATCAATTCCTCGAATATATGTATTCCATTCATTATCAAAGGTTGTAATTGATTTTAACTGCTCGTTATCATGGAAATGGCCTTTGATTATTAGCTTTAATTGTTCAGAAACGTTTTCGATGTCCTTATCCATTAAGGACTTATATCTCTCTTTGTTCTCCTTTGTTGAACTCATTAAATACCTGCCACCATCATCATTCGTCGTGCGGACTAAATAATTAATTTTTTGTAAAATAGATTGTTCATTTTTGCTACCCATGATTTCGTTCGTTAAGGTATTTACTCTTTCTTGAATCCACATATTACATGTGATGGCAATTAGAAATAAAAATAAAAGTGCTAGAAATCCTGACATAAGCTTTAATCGAATGGTCATTCTCAAGTTAATCCCCCCTTAAATTGAATGTAAAAATGAGCAATGCAATCACATCTAGGTCATCTTATCATCGAGGCATTGGGATCGTTGCTTTAAAAAATAGCCGATAACTCACTACAATACATAGTGTGTTGTCGGCCTTAGTCTTTTAGTAGGTAAACGTTTACTTGAAGTTTAACATTTTATTAACACACGGTAACTTGGTTTGAAAGTGTAACCGACTGACCTGTACGAGCTGACTCGTAAATCGCCAAGATAATTTCCAGCGGTTTATACCCCTCTTCACCATTAATGACAGGCTCGCGGTTTTCTTCAATCGCTGCAATCATGTCATTCATTTGTTTAATATGACCTGTTCCTTCAATTGCACCAGGGTCACCAGCGGTTGTTGCTCCACCTTTAATCATTGAAATGGCAGGTTTCTCATGAGAATCCGCTTCTCCCACTTCAGACTTTAATACTCTAAATACAAGCTCATCGCCATCAATAACGGCACTTCCGTCTTTTCCAAATATTTCAATACGCGCTGTTAGACCCGGATAAGCGCAAGTGGTGGCTACTATTGTACCAATAGCTCCGTTGCGAAAACGTAGAGTGGCTACAGCAGCGTCTTCAACTTCGATTCGATCATGACCCAATGTTTCACAATGCGCATACACGCTCTCGACTGGCCCCATTAAATACTGCAAGACGTCAATCGAGTGAACTCCTTGGTTCATTAATGCCCCACCCCCGTCAAATGCCCAGGTCCCACGCCAAGCTCCACTATCATAGTACTCTTGCGAACGGTACCAGTTGATCGCTACAGATCCCAATACTAATTTCCCAAACCTACCGCTCTCAATGTCCTGCTTCACTTGCTGGGTTGAAGGTTGTAAACGATGCTGTGAAATAACGRCTAACTTAACTCCCGCTTGACGACATTCTTTAATCATTTTCAAAGCATTCTCTGCCGTAATATCGATTGGCTTCTCCGTAATAATATGTTTTCCTGCACGTGCAGCAGCGATAGTAAACTTTGCATGCATGCCGCTTGGCAAGCAAATATTTACGATATCTACATCAGGACGAGCGAGCACTTCATCTAAGTTGCAGGACCACTCACAGCCGTATTTTTCACCGAACTCACGGGCTTTTTCTTCGCTCAGATCACAAATAACAACCAATTTCCCTTTATCAACATCTAACAATCGCTGTGCATGAATATGCCCAATTACGCCCGCTCCAATGATTGCAAACCCATACTTTTCTTTGCTCATCTCTCTACTCCTCCTAGAAGAATAATCGACTCTGCCGTCTCCTGACCAGGAAGTGGGCAGAATCTCTATTCTCTCTCTATTATTTCGCTGCAATGTCCTTCTTGTTTGTGAACATTCCTTTTACCTTATTAAATGCATTAAACTGCGATAAAACTAAAAGCAAAATGAAGATGACTAAAACTAAACATAAAGGTCTTGTAAACAACGGCTCTAGACTGCCACCAGACAGAACCATTGCACGTCTTAAGTTCGTATCCACCATAGGTCCGAGAACGACCCCAAGCAAAAACGGGGAAGCTGGAAATTTCATCTTGGACATCAGTAGCCCAATAATACCGAAAATAAACATGATATAAATACTTGAAATCTTGTTATCGATAACATACGAACCTACGGCACAAATAACAAAGATAACTGGCATCAGGATGCGCTTATCAATTCGAAGTACCTTTACCGTATATCTGGAGATTAGGAGTCCTAAGAACAACATAACAAAGGCACTTGCTGTCAAGTACAAGCTCATGGAGTATATAAACCCTGGCGATTCGGTCATCATTAATGGTCCTGGTCTTAAACCATGAAGCCACATAGCTGCAAGCAATACGGCCGAAGAAGTACTTCCGGGAATGGCCAAGGTCAATAAGGGAATAATATGGCCGCCGATGGTGGAATTAATTCCTGTTTCTGCAGCGATAACGCCCTCATAAGAACCTGTGCCGAATAATTCTTTCTTTTTACTGCGAACTTTTGCCGCCCAGTACGATAACCAGCCTGCCACGTCCTCGCCAACTCCGGGGACAAGCCCGATAAGAACTCCGATCACACCCGAACGAAATATCGTTGGCGTATTTCCCTTAATGATGCCTAACCCCTTTTTGACTCGCAGATCAAGGACTTCCGTAGGAACCTTAATCTGCTGCTTCTTAAAGGAATTCACAATTTCAGGGAATCCGAACAAGCCAATCATGATGGGAACCAATGAAAGCCCTGCCATCAGTTCCACGCTGCCGAATGAAAAACGCGGGTATGAATTTATACCGTCTAACCCGATTTGTGATACGAACAAACCCAGCGCACCGGCAATCCATCCTTTGATTGCATTTCCGCCAGAAGTCAAACTACCGCAAATGATAACTCCGAACAAGCCCAGCAAGAAAAATTCCCACGAACCGAACTTCAAGGAGATCTTCGAAAGCATGGGGCTTAGCACCAAGACGCAAACAGCGCCGAATAGTGTCCCAAGGAAAGCGGAGAAATTCCCGAGGAAAATACCTAAGCCAGCTTCACCTCTCTGTCCGATCTTATAACCGTCAAGCGCTGTTGCCGCTGAAGCAGGTGTGCCCGGTATATTCAGCAAGATGGCGGTTTGAACGCCACCCGATATCGCGCCGACATACACACCTACAAGGGACAAAATAGCTGTTTCCGCGGAAACGCTATACGTTAAACCAGTCAAAAGAGCAATAGCCATCGTTGAGGTCAATCCCGGTAGTACACCCACAATCAATCCAAAAAATACAGATAGAACGAGTGTAATTAAATTAACAGGAGACATCAGAGAGTATAAAGCCTCAAGTGTATAATGCAGTGTCATTTTGTTTGCCTTCTCTCCTTAGAATAAAGGAACTTTAAATAATATTTCAAAAAGTACGTATAACGAAATGCTTACGGAAACCGCAGTCAAAATGATTTTCAAATACGATCCCGCATTTAATACTTTCATCAGAAACACCATGAAGATCACCGATGACAACAAAAAAGGCAACCTCGGCACTAAGACAAAACAATACACAGCAATAATAAGGATMCCTGTAAACATACTACGTACATCTGCATCCTTGAAAAATGGTCCAAACCATTCACTTATCGCTCGTAAGTTGCCACTAAAACCCACGTTTTTCACACTTTTAATAAATAACACAATCGTGCACAGCATCAACATGCTTCCAATAATAATCGGCAGCAGTCCTGGTGATGAGTATACTGGCCCTCCGACCGAATTTATCATCATCCAGCTATCCGCTACAATATAAACCGAAACTAGAAACAAACAGATTGACGTTATGAAATCCAGATGTTTAGGCGTTCCTGCCGTTGTGCCTGAGTTATTCTCCATCTGTTGCTCACCTTATTTCTATCAAATTTATTTTGTTGGCTTTTTAATGTTAAATTTCTCAGGAGAGATTTTGGCAACTCCGCCATCATATAATGCCCAGTCCACAGTCGAAGCGAGCTTCTCTACATATTGCTGAGCCTTATCACCACTGAGACCTAGGATCTCTACACCTTTTTCTGCAGCAAACTTCTTGACACTATCACTTTCCACTGCTTTTTTGAAGGCTTCATCAATTTTCTTCACTACGTCAGCCGGCGTATCTTTCGGTACACCAATACCAAACGCTTCACCAAGTGGGACAACGGATTTCAATTCTGGTGCAACTTGCGTTATGGAAGGGATGGGATCAGCACCTTCGATAGCAAGTGGTTTATCTGTCAAAGCAGCAAGCCCTTTTAATTTTTTGCCACGAATCATATCAACCATTTCCATAGACAATTGAGGCACCACTTCGACTTCACCAGAAATTGTAGCTACGATAGCAGGGTTGCCTCCTGCATAAGGGACATGCTTGTATGTGAACCCAAGGTTTGATTTAAGTACTTCACTGGCGATATGCCCACCTGTACCAACACCTGCTGTTCCTATGGATACGTTCCCAGGATTGTCTTTCAAACCTTTAATCAACTGATTGATATCCTGGTACTTAGAATCTGGCTTCACAGCAATAATGTTAGGAGAGAAGGCTGCAATCCAAATGTTCCAATCGCGATACGTTTGCTCTGTATAGCCCATAACCGGATAGCTTGAAAATGACATAAAGCCGTTACCCATAATGGTATAACCGTCATGCGGAGCGTTCCAGACGTTAATCGTTCCTACAGAACCACTGGCTCCTGGTGTATTGACAACGCTAATATTTTTACCTAGTGCTTTGGACATTTCATTTGCTACGGCTCTAGTTGTAAGATCCGTTCCGCCCCCGGGAGCATAAGGAACAATTAAAGTAATATCTTTAGATGGGAACTGGGCTTGCGCACCCTTGAACATAGGTGAAATCTTCGGCCAACCTACTGCTAATCCGATAATGGCTACTGCGGCAACACCGATAATGATCTGTTGTTTTTTCATTTTACTTCCTCCTAATGGATTAGTTTATTAGCGTTTAACACGACAAAGCTCACTTGAAAACTCGGCTTAATTACTTCTAATGTGATCGTGTATTTCATGTTTAATATCTCTCTGATGAAAATACCTCCTCTTTTTAGTTAAACGTTTACTTATTTAAGGTAAACGTTTACTTGATCACTGTAAGCGTTTCCTGAATTATATCTTAATCCCATATCCCAATTGCTGTCAAGGTATTTTTTGTCGTTTTTTGTCTAATGCGAATCATTTGAATTGACTTACAGAAACTGTTGGAATTTGCTATTTAAAATTCCTAAAAGAATTTAGGTTACTCTTCAGGCAGTCTATTTGACTGCCGCAGAGTAACCCTTTTTTCCGCCTTCCAACTGATTTTGATTAGTTGCTCTTGTTGGCCAGTCTGAGCAAGACCGTTACAGCCTCAGCCCTCGTTGTTGAGTCTGTAGGAGCGAATTGGTTAGCGCCTTTGCCTTCTATCAGTCCTTGTTTCTTCATCGCCGCTACTGCACCCTTGGACCACGCAGGAACATCGTTGTCGTCTGTGAAGTCGGTTGTCGATTCGGCATCAACGGCCAGACCCATAGCATTGGCGAGCATCGTTGCCACTTCTGCGCGTGTAATTTCCGCGTCCGGACGGAAGCTGCCGTCCTCATAGCCATGAATAATACCTGCTTGAACAGCTTGCGTAATAGCTTTTAGCGCCCAGCTTCCGATCTTCGCTGTATCTGTGAAACTCAACGCCACTCCTTCTCCCTGCGGCTTCAACGTATTCATCAGCATCACAGCAAATTCCGCACGTGTCACCGTATGATTCGGCTTAAATGTGCCGTCTGGATAACCACTGACGATTCCTTTGCTCACTGCTTGCTTGATGTTAACCTCTGCCCAGTGCCCAACGATATCACTTAATTGAATAGGTGGTTTCGTATCCGTAGGGTTATCTGTAGTTGGTTTCTCCGCTGCTTGATCAATGGCGAATACAGCATATTTGGTAAAGTGATTGACCTCTACCGTAACATGATTACCGTTCACTTTACTTCCGGCCACTTCCACCCATGTCTTCTTCACTTCGTCGTAGTAGAATACCGCCACTTTTTTATTACTCTTCAAGCTGGCTGGATCAAAAGCGAAGCTCAGCGTTACAGGTTTGCTAAAGTTCTCTGAGAAGTTTTTCAAAATCTCATAGATTGGACTGGCTAGAACATCTTTCTCCGTTAGAAGCTTTTGCGTGTCTAACACTTTTTCAATTGTTAGTTTCAGTTCCTTACCTGAGGCATCGGCAGGAATGGAGATTTTGATCCCATCACCCAAACTAACCTCACCGATTTTACCTGTTGGTAGCGTTAAATTACCATCCGTTGAGATTACTGTGTCACTTGTATCTCCTCCTCCGCCATTGCCATTACTAGGCGGCGTTGTAGGTGCAGATGCACGAGTCACTGTAACCGTGTAGGTTTTCGGGGTACCATTCTGAGCTGTCACAACCACAGTAATGATATTCTCCCCTACGTTCAGCGCGATAGCTTTACTTGGCTGACCACTTATAACGGTCGTTCCATTTACTGTGACACTCTCTTCTGCATCAACTACCGTTGGGGTAAGCGTCAAGCTCAGAATATTGTTGGCTACATTTTGTGTATAGCTTTGTTTTGCCCGAGCAAATGTCTCGTTCAACGCGCCCGATGACAAACTAATATTGCTCAAATCAGGGAAAGGCGCATGCTTAGTATCGGCCATAGCCGTTTTCATCGACTGAAGGAACCTTGATGTTTCATCGTAAGGTGGTGTACTTAGAACGTTCGGATAGCCGTCATCACCGGGAAGCCATAATAGTTCAACTGGGATATAACCACGATACGGACTATTTCGGATGACCCCGAACAATTTATTCAAATCCATAAGCTCCGTTGTTTCGGCACCACCAGGCTTTTTCTTAACCTGAAAGTTGTTGGAGTAGGGAAGGACAAGTGAAATATCCTTATACCAATCGTATTGTGACGCGTCGACATTTAGAAAATCTCTGTAGTACCCTGTATCGTTCACAATGCCAACATTAGATCTGTTGATCCATTGCACAAGCTGTAGAACCTGGTTGGCCGTTGCTAACATATCGCCGTGGTTCTGAACACCAATTTGAACATCTGGATAATTTGCTGCTGCATAATCGGCAACTTGCTGAATGGCAGGCACAATACGATCATGTGTGATTGTCGCCCAGCCTGTGCGCGCAATGTCAACAGGAGGAGGTCCAGAAAACACACGGATCACAGGCGCACCCATTTCAGACGCAACCTGCGTCCAAAAATTAATGCGCATAATATCCAAATCACGTCTCGTTTGATTGGGGTCCGCAAAGTTATTTTGAATACCCGTCCCGCTTATCGCAATACCCAAACTGCTGGCCAGATCTTTAATTTGTTTGGCATAGGCAAGGATTGCTGGTATCTGAGCTTCTGTAGGCATAGCCGTATTGCTGTACCCTGGAATGTAATAGCAAGTGACGTCGACAGCATCAAATCCATGATCATGCGCCCATTGAATAGCCTCAAGTGCTGTCATTGGAGTCGGTGATGTACGACCTTGCAAGAATGAGTTGATATTCGAGTTAAAGGTGTACATATTGAGACTTAACTTATAATCACCGTTATAATACGGCACCGTTTGATCCACACGGAGGAAGTTATAATCTGCATCAATATAAGGTGCCGCCGGTGTTATTACGGGTAAAGAGTCACCATTATCAGCAACAAATGTCATCGCGCTCCAGTCAATTTGATCACTATTTTCCAGCTTAATATACTCATTGTATACAGCTAAACTAGGCACATGAATAGTCATGTGTGTCACAAAATTGAACCATAAGCCTTGTTTGCCATCAGGTACATTAAGCTCAGGCGGTACGTCTCCTAAGTATAAATCCGTCAAATTCATACAAAAGTAGAAAGCTCTTTGTTCGATTTTTTTTACTTTGGGAAATCTTGCCGTCGTAAGCTTGCTGGCACTAGAACCCTTTGTTTGGGCGAACGCTTGGGAACTTATCGTTGTTACATTTGGAAAGTTGACTTCAGTTAAATTTTCAAATAGATTAAATGCTTTTACTCCGATTGTCGTTACGTTATCCGCTTGGACTTTTTTCAAATATCGATTACCTTCAAATGCGTTCTTGGGAATGGTCGCAGCTACGAAATTAGCTGTGCCAACGACATAGAGTTCTTCAAGCTTTGTAAGGTTGGAAGCAATAAAAGCACAGTCAGTAGGGTCTAATTCGCCTGCATTGATGGTAAGAACTCGGATATCTCCATAGTTAGTACCCGTAAAATTAGAGCTGTCAATCGCACTCTTCAGAGATTTAGGAGCAAAGTACGTATTTATGGTAACTGTTTGGGTTGCGGCTGGTCCGCTGCCAGCATCCTGCTCAGCATCGTCGCCATTTGACATCACGATTACACCATTGTCACCAATACCGCTCCAGTCTCCATCGTTAATAAAAAGGTCTACGGAAACAGTGGGCACACGAATGATGAGATGGTCGGTATCGACCCCATAAAACCAGTCGCCCGGTGCAGGTGGTGGACCAACAAGATCATCAAGCCCAATCGGAAGATAAGTTTTATTAAAAGTGATGGATTTAAGGCTGATATCGCCACTAAAAGCTAGCGGACCCAGCGTGCGAGTCAAGCCAAACTCGGCTGTTTCAAGTAAGATATCACCCTGAAACGCGGATGAACCGATGTAGGAAGTATCAATGCCTATTTTCACTGTCTTTAGGCTTGTAAGCCCTTTAAAGGCGTTATTCGGTAATTTGTTGCCGCTCCATGTTAGGAAAGTAGGATCAATGGGTTTTTCTATTGTGAACGAAGTAAGGTTCTTATAATTGCTGAAAGATTTACCCGTAGTAGGGTTAAAGTCGCTATTTGCAAACACTTTCTTTGCGCCGCTGCTTGATTTTATTACAAGTGTCTTCAGAAGAGCAGCCTTAGCGGGATCCGTGGAGTCATATCCAGCTTCGGCCAAAAGATCCAGAAGAGCCTTACTGTTGTTCGTACCATCAAATGTGATGACAGCATCGCCAGTTGGAGGTGGTGCTACCACGACGCCTGATGTAATAGATGTAAGATTGGGACAATTCGGATACGCTGAGGGACTCAGGGATGTAACTTTAGGAATGACTAATGTTGTTAAGCTGGCAATACCTGTGAAAGTACTTGAGCTTAACGTCGTTACGTTATCAAGCTTAACAGATTTTAAATTGTTGTTGACTGAGGTAAAAAGGTTAGTTGGTGTGGTATTCTTCGTGTTGACATTTTGACCACTTTGAGTTGTTGCAGTACCAATAAGTTGAAAATCCACAAGACCTGTCAAACTTGGAATGATTCCCGGTGCCGTTGTGTCATTGCCATCAGCTGATTTCCCAACACCGACGACGCCTGCCGTGATAATTAAGACTTTAATCTCGGAATATGCAGGCTTAGGTGTTAGAGTGTTAAAAAGGTTGTCAATTTGAGTCTTTAACACACCTGCGACAAAAGTACCATTTAATGTCAACGTACCTGTCGCCGTGTCAAAGCTATCGGGGGCGGCGGCCTCAGCCTTTGTGCCCATGGTGAATTGAACTGATGTAAATATCATCAGAATTGCTAGAATAAGGCTCAACACTTTATTCGTTTTTCCTTTATTCATTTTTCTAACCACGTTCTCACTCCTCCTAAAAATAATTTCACTTACAAGATGTCAAGCATTTTGTACAACCACCCTTATGTAAACGGTTGCACACTGTTTTCAATTGGTCTCTCCTAAATTTCAGTGTTGAGAGCGAGAAAACAGTTCCATGCTTATTCCAAATATAGGTAAACGTTTACTTGGAAATTAAATACCAAAGTTCAACAGTTTTGCTTTTGAGAAAGCAAAGAACAGCTTTATGCTGATAGTTGAACAAAAGTTTGAGTATACGTTTACATATAGAATGGAAATAAAAAATACTCAGTAAATCCGACTATTTCTTGTTGCGTGATTCATCATGAGGATATTCTGAAATAGTATAGGTAAACGTTTACGCTCACTTTATGACTATATCATCTTTGTCCATAAAGTCAAGAACTTCTCTTGGTCTGAGAATTAATTATTTACAGAAAATTCGCCAATGAAAAAAGGTTATCCATCAAGCAGTCTGTTCGACTACCTGAGGAATAACCTAATTTTGAGAAAATTGTTTACGTTATTAGTTCTATTAAGCGAGCATCCTCAGAAGAACTGTGACAGCCTCAGCTCTCGTTGTTCGAGCTGTAGGACCGAACTCGTTGTTGCCTTTGCCTTCTATCAATCCTTGTTTCTTCATCACTGTTACTGCTCCCTTGGACCATACCGGAACATCCTTGTCGTCAGTGAAGCCGGTTGCCGTTTCGACATCAACGGCCAGACCCATAGCATTGGCGAGCATCACTGCCATTTCTGCGCGTGTAATTTCCGCGTCTGGACGGAAGCTACCGTCCTCATAGCCTTGAATAATACCAGCTTGAACTGCCTGTGCGACAGCCTTCAACGCCCAGCTTCCAATCTTAGCTGTATCTGTGAAAGTCAGTGCCGCTCCTTCTCCCTGCGGCTTCATCGTATTCATCAGCATCACAGCAAATTCCGCACGTGTTACCGTAGCATTCGGCTTAAATGTGCTGTTCAGATATCCACTGACGATTCCTTTGCTCACCGCTTGCTTGATGCTAACTTCTGCCCAGTGTCCAGTAATATCGCTAAATTGAATATGCGGTATAGTATCTGTAGGGTTCTCTGTTGTTGGTTTCTCCACAACATGATCAATGGCAAATACGGCATATTTGGTAAAATGATTGACCTCTACCGTAATATGATTACCGTTCACTTTACTTCCAGCCACTTCCACCCATTCCTTCTTCACTTCATCGTAGTAAAAGACTGCTGCTTTCTGATTGCTCTTCAAGCTTGCCAAATCGAAAGCAAAGCTCAGTGTTACAGTTTTGCTAAAGTTCTCCGAGAAGTTTTTCAAAATCTCATAGATTGGACTGGCTAGAACTTCTTTTTCTGTGAGAAGCCCTTGCGTGTCTAACACTTTTTCTATCGATAATTTCAGTTCTTTACCTGAGGCATCAGCAGGAATTGAGATCTTGACTACATCACCCAAACTAACCTCACCTATTTTACCTTTTGGCAGTGTTAAATTCCCATTCGTTGACATCACTGTGTCACTTGTGTCTCCTCCTCCGCCGTCGCCATTGCTAGGCTGCGTTAAAGGTGCAGATGCACGAGTTACTGTAACCGTATAGGTTTTGGGTGAGCCATCCGCTGCTGTTACATCAACAGTAATGATGTTCTCCCCTACGTTAAGCGCAATCTTTTCGCTCGGCTGTCCAGAAATAACGGTCGTTCCGTTTACCTTCACACTCGCTGGTGCATCCTCTGCCGTCGGTATAAGCGTCAGACTTACAACGGTATTCGCTACATTCTGCGTATAGCTCGTCTTTACGGTAGTAAACGTCTCGTTCAACGCGCCTGTTGATAAACTAATGCCGCTCAGTTTCGCGTTCGAGCTTGCCGCATTTACAATGACAACAAAGTTCGTCGTCTTGGTCACGCTGCCCTCTGTATAGCTGACGGCAACCATAGTCGTACCACTTGTGTGAAGCAACGTTCCATTCGCCGGCGTAACCGTGTAGCCGCTCACATTGGCTTTCGTGCTATCGCTATAGGCTGCTTCAATCTCCATACCAGTGAAATCAAGCGCATCGCCGACTGTGTAGCTTGTTTTCGTAGGCTGCGGTTTTACCGCAATGCCAGTTAGCGTGACCGCTGCTACATGAGCAGAAACGACAAAGTTCGTCGTCTTGGTTACACCGTTCTCCGTATAACTGACGGTAATTGTACTGGTCCCCGTTGTGTTAAGCAACGTTCCATTCACCGGCGTAACCGTGTAGCTACTCACTTTAGCTTTCGTGCTATCGCTGTAGGCTGCTTCAATCTCCAAACCAGTGAAGTCAAGCGCGTCGCCGACAGTGTAGCTTGTTTTGGTAGGAGGTGTTTTTACTATAATGCCAGTCAGGGTGACCGTAACGCTGTTAACAGAGACGGTAAAGTTCGTCGTCTTGGTTACGCTGTCCTCTGTATAGCTGATGGTAACCATAGTAATACCCGGTGTGTTAAGCGGCGTACCACTCGCTGGCGTAACCATATAGCCGATCACGTTGGCTTTCGTGCTATCGCTGTAGGCAGCTTCAATCTCTAAGCCAGTGAGATCAAGCGCATCGCCGACTGTGTAGCTTGCTTTCGTAGGCGGCGTTTTTACCGTAATGCCAGTTAGACTGATGGTTGTCACGTTGTTTGTTATTGTATAACGCTGAACCGTCTTTCCGTCTTCGGCAAGCACAGTAAGGACATTGTCAATGGATACGTTTGTAGAAATCTCCCTTGCACTATTAAACGATGCCGCGTCTTTTACAGTTGCAGACACAGAAGCGTTTGCGACGACTTTCCAACCAGCCTTGCTGTTTTTTAGAAGCGTTGCTTTCAGCGCCTCCTTTGTCGTGCCTGCTGGCACATTGCGTATAGTGAAGTTCGGCGCCTTGCCGCTTACGATGATGCCAGGAATGTAGCCGGGACCACTGGTTGCGGCTGTTACATAGGCATTATTGCTGAGTGCTCCAGCTGCGTTATTCACATACGAACCCAGAATAATAAAGTTTTGCGCCTCGGACGGCGAATTGGTTGTAGTTCCTCCAGTTCTGACGTGTATGTTTCCAAGGTCAGCGGGCACTTCAATATTGTCGATCGTCGTTTCACCTACGCTTGTCTTTGTTCTTATAACGATACCCTCGCCCCAAGTGGTGTTTTTAGGCGAAGAGAGGGCATCCGTAACCACGAATTCATACGCGGTTTCAGGAAGTAAACCTGTCAATTTCATCGTACCGCCAACTGTTCCAGGCTCGGCTGATGCGGTTGGAATAACGCCCTGCGGCAAGCTTTTGACGCCTCCCGCTCCTACTAAATAATTCTGTGGAAGCGAATTGGCATTGCTGCTATTTTCAACCGCCATTACGTGCATGTAAAGCTCAGGGGACGAAACAATATTGTCATACACGGTTTGGCCATTCCCTGTTGTAATCGATTGCCCTTTATGATCCCACGCATCTGTCGCTGGGTTGTCAGTATTCGTGTTGATAATATACAGATACGTTGTGTTCGGCAATAAACCTGTCAGCTTGGTTGTTCCTCCTAGTGTGCCTGGCAGCGCACTGGACTGTGGCGTTGCATTCGCAGGCTTTACTTTTACCAGATCTGCCGTTACATAGATATTTTTTTCAGAGGAAGCTTCTTTGATGTCAGTAGCTGAAAATCTGATATGAAGATATTGCCCAGTTAGTACCGGTATATTGTCCTTCGTCGTGTCACTGGAGGCTGTTGTGAACAGTAATGCGGCATCCCAGTTTACGAGTTCTTGTGCGCTTGTGTTAACGATATACTCATATGCTGTTCCTGGAAGCAAGCCTGTTAGCTTGGTTGTTAAGTGATTTGAACCCGGTTGAAGCGTTACAGTTGGGGCTGAGGCATCCACTGTCTTGTTGATTTGACTAATATCTATAAGTATATACATGGGACTTGAGGCAGACATCGTTGCTGTTTCCGCTGCCCGAATATACAAATAGCTGCCTTGAGTAACAAACAGATTATCTCTTTCCGTTTCACCTGCGCCTGTTGTAAACTGCACGGAGGAAGATGCCCAAGTAGACCCCGAAGGCATACCTACAGTAGTTCTAATCACATACTCATACGTTGTACCGGCCACTAATCCTGTTAGTTTTGTTGTATTGAACTTTTTGCCGGGCACGGCTACGGCTGATGGCGTTGCTGCAGTCGGTTTTAACGTTATTGGGTATTTATTTAACGTTGCACCATCCTCCGCCAGAACGATTAGTACATTGCCGTTTGCTACGTTTTTCGTAGTTTCGATTGCGCTCGCAAATGTAGCCGCCGTTACAGTGCTTGCAACCGCACTTGTGACTACTTTCCAGCTCGCAGACGGAGCAAGAATAAGTCCATTTTTAAACACATCAACACTGGTCGAAGCCGCCAATCCTATGATCGTCTTCAAGGAATTATCGACCGCCAGTCCCCAAAGATAGCCCGTCTCCGTGCTTCCTTTTGCCGTGACGGTTGCGAGGTTACTTGGGAGTTCCTCTGCATTTTTTTTTAAGATAATGAGGTTAAATACGACTGTGTCGATGACGGTTCCACTTGTTAAGGTTGCTGTTAATGTTACACTCGCATCTCCAGCCACAAAAAGCGGTCTTTTCACGACTCCAGTTGCTGATAAGTTTGTATTATTGTCGACCTTCCAACTGATTGTTGAGCCGTAGTTTGAAGTCGTAGGCAAATTTAGATTCCCAATGATTGCATCCGGTGCTGTATTTTGACCTTTGATCTTGTCAAACGTAAGGACAGACTTATCCGCGCTCACCACGGTTGTGTCATCCATTTTGGCATAGTTGATGATGTATCGCTCTACCCCAGTTCCAGATGGGTTAATGATGAGCAAATGATCGCCGTCTCTAATTTGTTCGCCGGATTTTCGAATATAGCTTTTTTTACTGTCTCTTTGACTATCATCATCTGGGGGCCAGAACGTTGCCATGGCATCAGTAAACGCAGCCGCAGACTCCGTTTTAGGCGAAATATTAGAAGGAATAATAAACACCGTAGAACCCACCGGCTTAATATCAAGATATCCTAATAAGCCGTATACAAAGGAGGTGTTCCTAATGGTAGCTGTTCTGCTATATATGACATTGTCAAAAACAGAAACACTTGTATCGACCGGTGTTACGATGATGCCCGTATCTTGCTTGACGGTTAGCATTGCAACGTTTGAGTAGGCCGTTTGAGGGCTGCTAGTATCCGCGTCGGTTACCTTGGATCTATATTGAGTCCCATCCATATCTGCCGTTATTGCGCCCGTCGTATAGGTCGCTGTATTCGCGCCGGTTCCAGTCGTCACGTTATTCCATGTCGCGCCTGCGTCCTTTGACATTTGCCATTGATAGCTGTATGGCCTTGTTCCACCGGACATCGTTACCGTATAAGACGCCGTAAAGCCTGCTCGTTTTGCTACGTTTTGAGGCTGTTTGGAGACAGTGAGCGGCCCGCCGCTGACTACTGCTCCGACATCAATGGCCCAATACTTATTAGAGTTGGATGTGCCTGTACCCGAGCCTGCTCTCGCTCCAAACATAGCTACGCGTAGCAATCTTCCGGAAATATCCGCGGGGAAAGTAAACGTTTCATAATCGGACGCCGAATCGCCGTCTGAACCTGGCGCAACTTCTTTACCCATGATATGCCCGTTACCGAGGTTATCCTGCTGCCAGTTACTCGCCATCACCTTCGTCCACGTATACCCATCGTTCGAAACCTGAAACTCAAAGTAATACGACCTTCTGATTTGGGTATCTCTCGAATATCCAAGTGATACACTACTAATAAACGTTGGTTTATCACCAAGGTAGAACTGAACCCAAKGGGTACCTGACGCCGACCAAGAGGTCGATAAAAGGCCATCAATCAGATTATTAACGTTTGACCCGCCTACACTTGAAGTGACAGGAACGCTCTTGTTGATAATCCCATAATTAACGGTATAAACGCTATCCTTTTTGCCTGGCATGGTAGCTGTAAGGACAACCGCATTATTACCGCCTACAGATGGTGTGACAGTTACTCCAATACCTGCTGTGTAAGTAATGACAGGCAGCGCCGTATAGTCTAATGGGACAGGTACCGTGTACGAAAGGACTTCATTGTTGAAGTTTGCTATCGGTGCGCCGTCAACGAAGATTCCTGTGAGAACGGCAAACTGGGATGCAAAATCGCCAGATTGATCCATATAAGCAGGAATCACACTGCTATTAGTCGTATCGACCGCCCCTTGCCCCATCCGATCCTTCAACTGTTGAATAAATAAGCTGGCAGGTGTCATTCTGCTTCCATTGCTGTACTCATAGGCGCGGAAATTCGGAACATTTCCTGGATCAACCGCATCCATGACAAACGGCAATCGGTCTCCTGACTGGCCGAACAGATAGTTGGCAGCAAGCTGGTTCTGACTAATGATATAGGAACCGGTGTTGTTATAGAGCGTATAGTTTGCTCCCGACCAACCATGTGCCGTTCCGTTGTTCCATCTGTCTTGCAGATAAATTCGTCCGTTGATATTGTCATACAATCCGCCGGTGGACCACCGCAAATGGGGCTCATTCGCGTCAAATTGATAATCCGTCCTGTCGTTGTAAAATACGTTTTGTCCGACAACATTGCCCATCACAATGAATCCATGACGGGTGTATCGCGAGTAGTTTCGTTGATTGAGCACTAACGTGCCGCCAGCGTTTGAAAAATTGTATCGGCGCTCTCCCCCTGTTCCGCTGACAGGTTCAAGGCAGTTGACATCTTGAATTGTAATCTTACTAACACCTGTTGCAATCGCCACCGCACTATCGATGTGGTAGGTGGTTATCGTTCTTGCCCATGCATTTTGCGCATTGCCGAAGCGAATGGCCAACTCAGCATGAAGCTCGTCGTCAAAGGACTGATAGTCCACACCAAATGCGGTATTAATGGCTGTCGTCGAGGAATCAAACCTCGACATAATCAGCATATTCTCGATACCAACATTGCTAATTCTGCCAGTAGGGTTATACTTGGTAACCGTTGAAACGCCATACTTCATATCCAGTGCATCCGCCAATGGCTCTACAAGCGTAATCTCATTTGTGAGAGGATTGATGGATTGAATCGTCCGCTCTTCGTCCGTCGTAACATAACCGCTGTCTACTACGCCATTTACCGCCCATTGATTGGCCGAAGGTATGCCAGGCGCATCTGTAATGGCATCCATTCTAAGATCCTGCGCCCAAGCCGCGTTAACAGCTTTGCGAACATTCACCGTGTCTCCAACATTAAGCCCGCTAACGCTCTCAAGTCTTATCTTATGTCCACCTGCTGGGACATACTGATCGACAACTTTGATTGCGCTTCCGCTTGTGGACGTTGCTGCGCCGGCAAAGTTAAATATAGCGGTATTTTTGTCGTATGAACTGGCGATCCATGTCGCAACAACCTTTGTCACGTTGGGCTGCGGTGCCTCAGAGTGCGTATAATCCTTCCAGTTGGTGGGGCTAAGAGGCGTATTATGCGTCTCAATGCCTTCGTGATCATCACCCTCACCCTTTATGACGATTCCACTAGTAGCAATTCTAATGCTGCTGCTTACCCTATACGTACCTGCCTTTAACAAGATTGAGCCTCTAAATCCATTCGAATCCGGGTCAATACGTCCAAGCATGTTGATTGCGTTTTGAATCCGCTCGGTATCGTCAGAGTTGTTGTCTCCCGATGGTTCAAGGATAATTTTCACAGGAATATTTGGAATTTCAACCCCGCCGCCCTTATAGCCGACATTGGAGTAATCCATCACGGTATTGCCGCGATAATCTGGCACATAGACAAGTTTACCGGCGCTGACAGAAAGCGCAGGATACGGCTTGGTATAGCTATATTTGGTAATATCATCATCTACAGCCGTAAAATAAACCTTATCATAGATCGTTTTGCTTCCTGCAATCGTGTACTCAAAGATATACGTTCCAAGCTTAGAAGCTGTTACATTAGGCGTGATGACACTTGTTGCGCCGCTTGCTATATTCTGACTTGGAAGGGTATAAACGACGGTTCCAGTTGGATCCTTTAATACACCGGTGACTGTAATGTCAGTTGTCGCCGTGATATCGAATTTCGGAACCGCTGTATCTTTCTTTACAATAGCAGGTCGGCCGATGGTTAGGCTCATTCCCTCATAATCGGGCATGATTCTTGCCAAATCTCCTGTAGCGTACGCAGGTTGCGTAGGCACAACATTGGTAACTTCTTTTTGAAAAACATAGAAATTATAAATTTCAATCCAATTGCTTGCAAGCTCGCCTGTCACCATCACATACCTGGCATTGATAGGTGACGCAAGATTGCTCATGAACACCTTGTTTCCGTTCGCATCCGGCAATTGCGTCACATCTTGCGCATAGGCTACGTCCCAGCCAGATGGTTTACTATAGCCAGTCGCAATGCCGCTGGAACCCGCAACGGTTGCGTTCGAAAGTGAGGCCCATTTCGCAGGGTCATTGGTGTATTCAACATAATACGTCGAGTTTTTTAGCCTCGTTGTTAAATCACCCACGGTCGTGCCCCATGCCACGCTAAACTGGTCGATTTTCTTCATTTGGCCTAAGTCTAGGGCAAGCCAGAACGTATTTTTCCCTACACTAATGTTAGCTGCAGTGCTTTGTGAGCCGTCAACCTGATATCCGCTGCCAGCGTTGCCGGTAGAAGCGCCGTTAAAAGCATTCGTAGGATCATTGCCGCTTCTAAAAGAGCTGACCTTAATGTTGTTTGCATTCGGATTCAATGCCAGATTTTCCAGCGTATAATGAATCACTTGAATCGTGTATTCCTTTTTTATTTCMCCCGAAATAACGACAAACTTGTCGTCGGCGACGAGCTCCGTTATTTCACTTTTGGGAATGCCTTTTGCATCCAAAATCCTCAATATCGTACCGGCACCGTTCGTGGTCTGCGCATCAAGCTGTTCGAGGCTTGTTTTCTCGATAACCTGTATGGAACGCACACTCTCATTGACACTCACAATGTTCGGATGAGCAGGCTTCAGTGATAAGGTGATGTCATCCGTTGATCCTGCTCCGTCGCCCGACGTATCGCCGATGGCTTTGATACGAAGTGCCACGCTGCTCCAAACGTCATCCGCCTTATAGATCGCGACTTTGTCCGCTGGTACGTAGAATATCGCATTCGCAGGGAACAAAATTGGACCCGCTGCGGCTGGCGGCAGTGCTGCGCCGAATGTGATCGATGTTAGATTGGTACAGTCAGTAAAAGCGTCTGCATTTGCAACAGTAGTCACACTGGGAATGACTAATGCTGTCAAGCTGCCTGAACCGCTGAATGTACTTGTACCTATCGTCGTAACATTACTAAGCGTGACTGATTTTAATTTAGCGTTTGCTGAGCTAACCAGGTTCTTCGGCGTGGTACCCACCGTAGCACTGTTGGAGCTGCTCTGTGTTGTAGCGCTGCCGATGAGTTGAACATCCTCCAGATTCGTTAACTGCGCTATGATGCCAGTGCTTCCTGCATCCGTGGCGCCAACAATTCCTGCAGTGATCCTTAAAGCCTTAATATCAGCATAAGTTTTGTTAAGAGGGTTAATAATCGCATCAATTTCAGCTTTTAACGTGTTAACAGCAAATATCCGCGTCAATGTCAGCGTTCCTGTCGTTGCGTCAAAGCCTTGGGTGTAGTCTAGCGCTTGACCAATCGCCTTTATGGGGTTGTCTATTATGCCCCAAACAGGATCCGCTTTATATGTCGCGACTTTGTCAGCTGGAACGAAAAATGTCGTGTTTACAGGGAAGAATCCAACTCCGGAACTTGGCGGCGTAGTGCCTAACGTAATCGATGTAAGATTAGTGACATTTTGAAAAACTTTAGCATCGGATACGGTTCCCACTGCAGGAATAGTTAAATTTGTTAAACTATCCAACGCGCTAAACGTGGTCGTACCTAATGTTGTTACATTGTTCAGTGTAATTGATGTTAATTTGGTGTTGGCTGTTCCGCTAGCAAGGTTTTTGGGCGTGATGTTCTTCGTGCTGCTGTTGCTACTACTTTGGGTTGTGGCATTCCCCACAATTTGTAAATCCTGCAGATTGGTTAATAGCGGAATTGTGCTTGTGGCATCCGTAGGGCCAACGATTCCATTGGTGATAATTAAGACTTTAATATCCGTATAAGCTTTCGCTAGAGGGCTCATAATAGCGTCAATTTCAGCCATTAGCGTATTCACGCCAAATGCACCTGTTAACGTTAACGTCCCTGTGGTTGTGTTAAAGCCCTGGATGTAATCTAATGTTTCACCAATCGCTTTTATGCGGCTTGCTACACTGCTCCATGCCGCCTTATATCCAGCGACGCTTCCCGTTGGAACAAAGAATATCGTACTTGCTGGGAACACAGTTGGGCCGCCCGTCGGAATCGTAGCACCAAGCGTTATGGAGGCGAGATGTGTCATGCCCACGAAAGCGCTTGCATCTACGACGGTTGTTAGACTGGGAACAACAAGTGTCGAAATACTGCTCATATTTTGGAACGCCTGCGCATTGATCGTCGTTGCGTTTTGAAGCGTCACAGAGATGAGTTGAGAATTTGCCGCTGTAAAAAAGTTTGATTGGACGATACCAACATCGCTGCTGCTCGCCGTACTCTGTGTGTTAGCTGTGCCTGTCAGTTGGAAATCCTGAAGATTCGTTAATAGCGGGATGATATTACTTGTATCGTCAGCTCCGACTATGCCTGAAGTAATCTTTAAGACTTTGATATCTGTATACGTTTTGCCAGTAGGCATAACGGCATCAATTTGAGCTTTTAACGTACTCACGGCAAAAGTACCCGTCAGTGTCATTGTGCCTGTGTTCGCATCAAATGTGCCTGCATCGCCTCCGCCAGTTCCGCCACCGGTTGAGATGGCACTGATATGGGTTGAAATAGCGCTCCATGTACTCTGGTATGCGGCTAGACTAGCAGCTGGGACATAGAAAGTAGCACCCGGAGCTAAGGCATTATAAATCGTAGTTATGGTGCCGGATGTTAAGGTTGGCGTGGTTGTTCCAAAGGTAATAGACGAAAGACCTGTACAGCCCGAAAAGGCGTTTGTACTTGATATCGTTGCTATTTTAGGAATCGTGAGTGTTGTCAGACTACTCATATTTTGGAAAGCTTGTGCATTGATTGTCGTTGCGTTGAGGAATGTAACCGATTTGAGCAGAGGATTTTGAGCAGGGACAAAAAAGTTTTTCGCAATAATGTTATCGCTAGGTGCGGTTGATGAGCTTTGTACGGTAGACGTACCAATTAGTTGGAAATCTATAAGACCTGATAGCGACTGAATGATGCCTCCTGTAGCTATATCACTACCGCCATCAGCTATTTTGCCAACGCCGACTATGCCAGCAGTCACAATTAAAACTTTAATATCAGCGTAAGTTTTACTTAAGGGGGTAATAACGGCATCAATCCGAGCCTTTAATCCACCTGCGACAAATGAGCTGTTTAGCGTCAGCGTACCTGTCACCGAATCAAAGGTGTCAACGCCGGCAGCCTGAACCTTTGAACCCATAGTAAATTGAAATGAGTTTACTATGATAAGGACTGCTAATATAATACTCAGCACGCGATGTACTTGTTTATTCATGATCTCACTCCTTACAAGCTAATAGGTAAACGTTTACATATGGATAAAAAGTAATAATGCTGCACGGCCGATATGAAAAGACTTATGTATGTGCTTGAGGAAATACGCAAAACAAGTAAACGTTTAGATAAATTATTTAACATATACAATTACACATAATACATTGGGTTTGAATTGTTTATTCTCTTTCTTTTTAATTGGTGTTCTCACTGCAACCTTCATTAACATTTCCCCATTTCATTACCTCCAAACCAAATAATCTGAAAAACGTATTATGTAAACGTTTACTTGAAATTATAGCATCTTTATCCATAAAGTCAATAATACCAAAGTCAAAGAATCAGAAGGCTTTTAATCTCCCAGTTGCAAGTCAAGTCAGGTGACGAATAGACTTTACATGATCGAAAAGCAGACCTGTACTTGGCCTGCTTTGTTTTCGTTTAATGCGACGAGGGTAACCAACCAATAATTTGCAATGATAAGCACTTCGCCGCATGAATATCACGATTTTAGGACAACATGAAATCTATCGAGCTTCCCTCAGAATCGACTGCCCGATATAAATACTTCCACTTCCCTTTGACTTTGATGTAGGTTTCATCGACCCTATATGAATCGATAGTCGGTTTCAAGTAGGGGCGAATTCGTTTGACTATTTCAGGTTCGAACTCATGAACCCATCTCATGATCGTAGTATGAGGAATATTCAATCCTTGCTCTTTCATCATTTCTGCGACATTTTTATAACTCAAACAATATTTTAAATACCATCTAACGGTTAATAGGATCATATCAGTTTCGTAAGGTTTCCATTTGAATACATTATCTTTGATTCCATACTGATTCGGCCCATCCCATGATTTCATTTCCCCCTATGTTATCACGCTTTGGATCCTTTGCACCAAAACCCTTTATTTCCCAATACAATCTTTATTTCCCATGATCAGATGATCTTTATTTTCCTTAATCAAATAGAGTATGAAATCACTCGATTTTCCCCCGATTTCTTTGTAATATACATCGATTTATCGGCTTTTTTATAAGTTCGTCAGCCAGTGGAATCCCCTTCTATCCAACCAGCTAATCCAATGTTAGCTGTCACAATCGTCTCCTGTTGGACGATAACGCCATTCCCTTCACACTATTGGAATATTTCTCCTACACTAACTAGAGAAAAATGAAGCCTATGTATCCAACGAAAAAGAAACAAGAACCCCCTTATTTCCCATGGAGTTCCGGCCTCATCATTCCTCAACTAAAGACTCTCCAACAACCGACCATCCCGAAACCTCACAACTCGCTTCGCCTGCTGCGCAATCGCATGATCATGTGTGATGAGAATGATCGTCCTACCCTGATCATTCAACCTAGTGAAAATATCCATAATCTCTATACCCGTCTTCGAATCCAGTGCTCCCGTCGGCTCATCTGCCAAAATGATGGCGGGATCTCCAGCCAAAGTCCGTGCGATTGCCACACGCTGCTGCTGGCCGCCGGATAGTTCCGAGGGCATATGTTTCCTTCGATCTATTAAATCCACCGCTTCTAGCGCCTTCATGACAAGCGGCTCTCGTTCTTTCCTCGTCAATCCTCGATAAATCAATGGTAGCTCAACATTCTCGTACGCGCTTAATCTCGGAAGCAAATTAAAGTTCTGGAACACGAATCCGATCTTCCGATTTCGAATCTCCGCTAGTTGCGAATCTTTCATTTGGTTAATAGATCTCCCATCTAGAACATACGTTCCAGTGTCAGACACATCCAAACACCCGATGATATTCATTAGCGTAGACTTACCCGATCCTGATGGACCCATAATGGCGACAAATTCGCCTTCTTCAATCACCAAGGATACATCATCCAAGGCATGAACAGTTTCCCCGCCCATCACATATTGCTTACAGACATGATCGATTTGAATCAAGCTCATATCCTTCGCCTCCATTTTGCGATCCCACGATCCCTAACAATGAAGAATGCGATTCATTCTAAATCTGTTACCCGTCTTTGTACTGCTTTGCCTTATCAGGCGTTACCCTGTTCTACCTCTTCGCCTTATAAAACTCATGATACAGCTTCATCAGCGCCCGCTTTTCAATCCGTGATACATAGGAGCGGCTAATCCCCAGCTCCTTCGCGATCTCCCGCTGCGTCCGCTCTTCGCCGCCAAGCTCCAATCCGAACCGACCAACCACTACTTCCTTCTCGCGGTCATCCAATATCTCCAGATTGCGATAAATCTTGCTCTTCTCAATCTTCAGCTGCACCGCATCCACCACATCGTCAGCCTCGCTACCCAGGATGTCAATGAGCGTAATTTCGTTCCCCTCTTTGTCCGTCCCAATGGGATCATGCAAGGACACATCTTTCCGCGTTTTCTTCAATGAGCGAAGATGCATCAGGATCTCATTCTCAATACAACGCGCCGCAAATGTAGCCAGTTTCGTGCCCTTATTCGGCGAGAACGACTCGATAGCTTTGATCAGTCCAATCGTCCCGATGGAGATCAGGTCTTCCAAATCTTCTCCGGTATTGTCGAATTTTTTGAGGTTGTGAACACGAAGTTACGTAAAATAGGCGTTCAGCCCCAGAGAGAGAACACCATTGGATCAATATCAATTCAGTTTCAATTGCAAACGAGTTTCAACACTTTCTCATTCAGTACTTTTTTGCCAATCAATAGGTGAAGCTTTACCAAGCAGATCAACATACAAATCCTCTGATGCTTTATACAACAAGGAAAGCGCTTGTTAATGTAGAAATCCTAGTGTATCCGTAAGCGACTGCGTCTTAATCACAGCTACATTCCTTAATTTTTATCATATCTGCTCATTTAGTTCAAACGCCACCTCGAGTTGACTGTTTTGTTTGCTTCCATACGAATAAGAATTGTCTCCATACAATAAATTAAATAGGCGTTCACTCTAGGAGTGGCGCCTTTTTTAATTTCAAAGCTTAATTTGTCACTTTAAAACTTATTTGTCTCTCAACAGCCCCTCCCTCATCCAATTCTAAGGCAGACTTATGCCTCCAATTTGAAAATGATCTAACATTTCAAGACTTTCAAATTGTCAATGTTTTATTAATTCACTTCAGTTTTATAGTAGTAATCCTTGATATTTCGATATCGTTCCCGCAGAAAATGAGCGGCTTTCTTGGGGCGCCTGTCCCTAGTGAATACGCCCTTCTTGTTTCCATCCACTCTTACAATCCCTTGCTTTGTAGCAAAATCCGCAAAATTCCAGACATGCTCACCAACCACGAAGTCGAGTTTGTCCATAACTTGATGGTATGTTTGTAGAAAGTCACATTGATACTCTTCCGACCACATGAGAGGCACCGTTGAAGTCAGCCCTTGGATGGTATCCGCACCAAACTCCGTTAGAAAGACAGGTTTAGCAGTAAGATTCCACCATGCTAACAGTTCCTGATGTAGTACTCTGCCAGCCATCTCCAAGTCATTACCAAACGCATACCAGCCTACGTATCGGTTTAAGCACAAAACATCGCTTAACGAATGAATTTTGCAGGTAGTTGGTGAGGCGGCAAAATAATTCACAATAGTAATGGGTCTTGTAGGATCAAGCTTCCTGGTCAAATCCGCAAGTGGTTTAAAATATTCATATGCTCCTTCTTCCTCACCGGCAGGTTCGTTAGCAATAGCCCACATTACAACACATGCGTGATTCTTATCTCTCTTTATTAACTCTTTAATAGCAAGTTGATGGCTCTCTTGGCATTGAATGGTTTGCCAGGTATTACGTTTATTAGATGAAGCGTAAGCTCCTAATGAGAGATGAAGCCCTACCGCAGCAACCTCGTCAACAACAACTATTCCTTCACGATCAGCCAATCGCATGATTTCTTCTGAATACGGATAATGGGAAGTACGGAATGAATTAGCCCCAATCCACTTCATTAAGCTAAAATCCTTGATATTCAACGCTTCATCCAAACCTTTGCCATGGACTTCCGCATCCTCGTGCTTACCAAATCCTTTAAAGTAAAAGGGCTTGCCATTAATCAGAAACTCTTTTCCTTCCACTTTAACCGTACGAATACCAAAGAGTTCGTGATATGTGTCCACAACACTGCCATCGTTGCTAATAACTTCTACTCTTAGCGTATACAAATAGGCAGCTCCAGGCTCCCAAAGCGTCGGATTCTCGATTTTCATATCTCCATGCAAACCTGATGATTCAGCAACAACATTCTCCTGTTCATCCAGAATCGTTACCTTAACATTGGTGGACCCTTCGGTTTCCACTTCATAATAAACTACGCCTGTTTGGCCGCGAAGGTCTGTGCGAATAGTAATGTCATTGACATACTGTTGTGCCGTTGTATATATCCGAACAGGTCTGTGAATACCGCTGTAATTGAAGAAATCATGGAAATAGTCCTGCTTTCTAATCTCATTCCCCGCAGCATCACGTCTGACATTCACCTCACCGATGGGGACTGTAGTGTAGTCGAGCACATTATTTACGAGGACAGTAACCCGATTTTTACGATCGAAATTTACGAAAGGTGCAATGTCTGCTTCAAACGGGGTGTAGCCTCCGTGATGCTCCATCACCTCTTGGCCGTTAACCCATACTTTGCCGTAATGCGTTACACTACCGAATCGGAGTACGATCCTTTTTCCTATCCAAGTCTCAGATACGTAAAACTCCCGTTCATACCAAACGTCACCCACATGATCTCTGACTCGAGCGTCTTCCACCAGATCATTATAGCTGGCCGGCACGGGCATGGGGATAGTACCCTGCAGTTGTTGTTCATATACTCTATTGGTAACACCTGTTCCGTCATCCAGTTTGAAACCCCAGATCCCATTTAACTCGATCAATTCTCTCTTCGTATTGCTTTGCGGATATAACATACCGGGATATCACTCCTGTTATTGAAGCCTATTTCTTAATCACGTTCAGATCTTTATTGATTACAGTAAGCAATTCTTTAGGAATATTGTAGAATGAGAGCTTTGACATTTTCTCAATGGACATGACTCCTTTGGTCAATTCAAACCTAGGATTGTGAGTTGTATGATCAAAATATTTAAGAAACACTTCTTTAGCTTTCTCATTCGTATATAGATCTTCTATCGTGTCAAAAGTCGAATAACAGCTCTCTTTCAGTTCAATCTCTTTAACATCGGTTAAATCGAACTTTTCGAACCAGTTCACAACAAGCCTAGCCTCTTCCTTCTTTATATAAACATAGCTGTTATCTAATTCCATCGTATAATGAAGCACAATCTCATCGGTATAGATGGTACCATGTTCATCCACGCCCACAACCTTCAGATGATTCTCCCCTGCGGTTAGCGAAAGATCCTGCACCAACTTTACTGGTTTTTCACTATTTATTTCTTTGAGCAGGAGTTGATCTTTATAAACTTTGATACTAGAAATATTGGAAAGAATAACAATATCATTCAACTCCCTATGCCTATTAGCAAAACGACGCCCGGCAATGTGGACAAAAGGAATCTTAGACCAATAGGCTTTATATAGATAATAGGCATCTTTCTTTATTTTCCGGTCAATCGTTACGAGCCCTTTCAAGTTCTTACCAGAATCGCCGCCTTCGTTTCTATTTGCACTACCGAAGTCGAACATATTCCATACATAGCCTCCCAAGACATACGGCCTATCATTAAATGTCTGTAACGCATTATGATGGAAGAGCAGCTGATATTCCTCGGTATAGTCTTTCACTTGCGGAGAATAAGAATGAAACCGAGGGTTCGTATCTACGCCATACTCGGCTACAAGAACAGGCACATTTGGCTGTACACGATGGAATTGGTCCAGTCTTTCTCCCAAGTTTTTCATTTCACCATAGTACCACCCATAATACAAATTATAGCCGACAAGATCGGTAAAGGTGTTAAGTTGGCTATCGTCTTCAACCGAATATATATTAGCCTGTGCCGTTAGCCGATCAGGATCCAAGTGTTTGGCCAAATCCTTTAGCCGGTCTACACTTTCATATGTTTTCTCATTTTCAACAGCTATTGTGATTTCATTCTGTACTCCCCAGCAATAGATGGAGCAATGATTATAGGCTTGCTTAATCAATCTTTCAAGCTGATCTAATGCATTCTGATTTTCAGGGTCTAGGGTAGAAGGAATACTAATAAAAGGGATTTCCGCCCAAACTAGCAACCCGTATTGATCACACAGGTTATAAAAGTAATCGTCATGCTGATAATGAGAGAGACGAATGCTATTCGCACCAATATCTCGAATTAAAGTCATATCTTCATCCATGTGAGCCTTAGTAATGGCATTACCTACACCAGCATAATCTTGATGACGACTAACCCCATTAAGCTTTATAGGTTTACCGTTCAGTAGAAAGCCTCTTTCTGCTGTTACTTCTACCGTTCTAAATCCATACTTCATTGATCTCATATCATAAGTCTGTCCTTCTATATTTATGGAAACATTGACGGTGTATAAATATGGATTTTCAATACCTTCCCATAGTGTAGGATTATGGATCTTACTTTTCAATTTAAAGGCAGTTTCAGAGATTAGTGATAGTTCCTGGCTTTCTTCTAGAACTGTCTTGTTCTCATGGTCGCTAACTTGAACGATAAGAGTCCCCATTGCGGGAATAGAAGATTCATTGATTACTTTTCCGAAAACTTCTAATTCAAAGGAGTTACTTCCCATTTTTTTTTGATTTAAATACACACCGTCTCGTCCTTGATCCAGTAGGTCAAAATGTATATCCTCCATGACCAGGAGCTTTACATCCCTATATAAACCTCCGTAAAACGTAAAGTCAGCCATTAGGGGGAATACATCCTTGTGCAAGCTATTATCCACCATGATAGCTATAAGGTTTTCTCCTAGAATAAGGTAAGGATTCAGATGGACTCTGAACATGGAATATCCGCACCGGCTCTCGCCGACACTTTGCCCGTTAATATAAACCGAACCAAGCATCCCTGCTGCTCCGATTTCCAGGAATAATTGTTTTGCTTTATCCTCGCTAGAGAGAATCAGTCTTTTTTGATACCAGCACTGTCCTCGATAGTACTGACTTCCTTCTTGCCCATCCATGTGATTCCAGCAGTGTGGGAGAGTGACTTCCTCCCCTCCTTGAATATCATCCAATGAATAGGTAATACTATTGTTTTTAGTAAAAATCCATCCATCATTCATCTCAATGGTTTGTATCATCCTGCTAACCTCACTTATGATTCAATATTGGAAAATAATTGCGGTAGACCCGCTCGCATAATGCAAGGGATCTACCGCAAATTTTATTTATTGCTCTTAGCCCACTCATCCAACTGCTTCTGCTTTTCAGCAATGATTTTATCCAGCCCCGCGGCCTTTAACTGTTTATTAAATTCAGGCAGCTTCGTTTCAGGGTCCACCATACCCGTTTCTAAAGCAATTTTAAATTGATTTTGTACATTCGTAACCGCAGCAATTTCTGTTTTCACAGGCTCTGCATCAAAGCTAAAGCCGAGAGCTTTCGATACTACCGCACTTTTATTGAACTTGGACATTTTATCCCAAAGCTGCGGCTCGTCGCCGTTCCAGATATAGGATAAGAACTGGTTACCGAACATATAGCCTTGTTGTAGATTGTAACCAGAGTTTGATGCATCGACCCCTGCAGGGAAATCGATAACATCTCCTTTTTTCACGTAATGCTTTCCTTCTACTCCCCAACTGAACAGATTTTGAAGGTCTTTGTTCGTGTACAATAAGTCCAACAACATCATTGCGCGTTCCGGGTTTTCCGAGCTCTGCGTAATGCTCCAAGCGCTGCCTGTAATTTTATCTGTTGTCGTGATCGGCTGAGATAGACGAACGGAAACCATTTCCTTGCCCGTGCTTCGAGATTCCTGCTGCTCAATGCCAGGCTTCATTTGGGATAACCATGAGAAGCCTCTTCCTGCCTTGACGAGATTATATTTCGTTTCCGTATCCGTAGCGGCATCCTTTGCAATATAACCCGCTAGGTACCACCTTCTAACAAGTTTGAGCAAATTCTCGTATTCCTTGGTTTCAAACCAGTTCACGACCTTTAACCCATTGTCATGCTTAGGGAGAACACCGAAGCCGTTTCCAAGTGAGTCCATAAGAGCCGCCACGTAAGAATCAATAATGGAAGAGGCATATTTTACGGCTGGCGTTACACCGGGCTCATTATCTTTGATTAGTTTAAACACCGCATCCAAATCATCAAGTGTTTTGATGCTATTTACATCAATCTTGTATTTTTCAACTAGGTCCTTACGCATCGTGATTCCGTAATCGGACGCCAGATCTTTAATATTTGGCAAGCCATATATTTTTCCGTTTACTTTCGTTGCATTTATAATGGCAGGATTTTGTTCATCCAGAGCCTTCTTAGCATTTTGACCGCGTTTAGCAATAAGATCATCCAGTGGCAGGAAATGTCCCTGAGCTACAGTTTGCGTATATGACCCGCGGACACTACTATACATGAGATCAATTTTCTCCTTACCCGCCAGCATAACAGTTGTTTGCTGTGACCAAGTTCCAAAGCTGATCGGCACAAGTTTTACGGTAGCATTAATTTTTTCTCTCGTGATTTTATTGATTTCCTCCGTAACCAACTGCAATTCTTTCGGTTGGTTATTGATGGGAAACACCATGACAATTTCATACGGCTTTGACTGAGCCCCGCTCTCCTGTACTTTCTGGGGCGTTTCACTACTATTTGAGCTGCAGCCCGCCAGTAAGACACTCGTTCCAAGCCCTAATAAACCAAGTTTTATACTCAATTTCTTCAGTGCTACCATACAAAACTCCCCTTTTGTAATTTTATACTAAACTGGCATAGGCCAGTTATAGCTATTATCCTTTTACAGCGCCTACAGTAATTCCTTTAATAAAGAATTTTTGAAAGAATGGATACGCAGCAATGATCGGAAGGACCCCTATAACAGCAATAGCCATTCGCATCGATTCCAAAGGTAAATTCGCCGCCGCTTCCATCGTTTGTCCATCACTGTTCTGCATAAATTGGATATCCAGCAAAATGCGATTCAATAAATTTTGGAGGCTGTAATATTTGCTATCGGTAATATAGATTAGCCCATTGAACCAGTCGTTCCAATATCGAATGGTTTGGAATAGACCAACGGTGGCAAGCACTGGTGTTGATAAGGGGACGACGATACTTATAAAAATTCTTGACTCCTTCGCTCCATCAATATAAGCCGACTCAATAATCGATGGCGGTATGGAGGTTGCGAAGAAGGTACGCATGAGAATCACATAAAACGCATTCACCAGTAATCCCGGAATAATTAGGGCCCAAATCGTATTCTTCAAATCAAGTAAATTGGTATAGACCAAATACGTAGGGACAAGTCCACCATGAAACAACATGGTAAAGAAAACGTAGAAAGCCAGAAACTTGCGAAATGGCATCTCTTTCCTGGATAACGGATAAGCAAGCAAAGAAATAAATGTTAGTCCTATTAGTGTCCCTACGACAGTTACTAGTATCGTGATTCCATACGCTCGCATGATTGTCGCAGCGTCATTCCAGAGATACTCGTATGCTGAAAAACTAATTGTCTCAGGAATTAGCGAGTATCCGCTGCGAATCAGCTCCATATCGTCCGTAAAGGATGCCGAAACCAAAAGAAGAAAAGGAAATACACTGCAGATGGCAAAGAGCAACATAATAATATTCAAAAATAACTGATATCCTTTATTTGTTAGCATGGGTGTCACCTTCCTTAAAACAGTGCATTCTCGCTGTTTACTTTTTTAACAATAAAATTGGATATCATAACGAGGATGAATCCGACAAGAGACTGGTACAGCCCAGCAGCAGACGCCATTCCGAAATCACCTAAATTCATAAGTGCTCGGTATACATAGGTATCAATGGTATTGGTAACCGGCATCAAGGCCCCTGTATTTAAGGGCACTTGATAGAATAGCCCAAAGTCAGAATAGAAAATACGTCCGATGGCTAATAGTGACATTATCGTAATGACAGGAGTAATTAGCGGTAGGGTAACACTCCACATCTGCTGCCACCGGTTGGCCCCATCTATCGTTGCGGCCTCGTAGTATTCTTGATCAATCCCAATAATTGCTGCTAAATAAATCACACATAAATATCCTGCGTCCTTCCATGTGTGCACAATCGTTAATATATAAGGCCAATATTTCGTTTCTGCATACCATTCGATTGAATTCATCCCCAACATAGGAAGAATCGATTTATTGATAAATCCACTTTCAACATCCAAAAATGATAATACCAGGTAGCCCACAATAACCGTGGAAATTAAATAAGGTAGTAAGATAAAGCTTTGAAACATCCGTGACAAAAATCGATTCTTTATTTCATTCAACATGATTGCTAAACCGATGGCAAACACTGTGGTTAGAATTATAAATACAATGTTATACAGAATTGTATTTCTGGTGATGATATAGGCATCTGATGTCTTAAACAAATATTCAAAGTTTTTGAACCCAACCCAGTCGCTTCCCCAGATTCCTTTCGCAAAATTGATGTTTTTGAATGCAATGACTACCCCAAACATAGGCAAATAATTATTAATCAACAGATACAAAACTCCTGGAAGCGTCATTAAGAGTAATGCCCGGTACTTAACCACCTTTTTTAATAACGCTCTCGTGGCTGTAACTTGTTGGGGCTGTACTTCTGATCGTGATGCTTTATATGCCCTTGTGTTCAATGTCATCTCCCCCTTATTCAAATTCTTCAGTTCTTATGAACCTTATATTAAGCGAAACGATTTCAAGCAACTACCATAATTCCGCACTCCCATTTTTGAATTTCCGTCCTAATAAAATAAACATCCCGAATCGGGATGTTTATCTAATATTAACGAACCGTTTTTCTATAGTCCTGAGGTGTCATCGTCATCTCTTTCTTAAAAGTGGTTGAGAAATAAGCAAAGTTGGAATACCCAACAGCCTGGGCTATGCTGCTCACGGGTAAATCGGAATGTGCGAGAAGCTCTTTAGCAATATGAATCCTTTCTTGTACAATGTAATCCGAGATTGATATCCCTGTTTCCTTCTTAAACAATTTCACAAGATAATCCGGACTTAGTCCGATATAGTCAGCAATGTATTGCCGTGATAACGGCTGATCAATATGGGAAGTAATATACTGTTTAATTCGATCCACAAAAGATTCATTTCCCCCTTCATCTTGCATTTGAAGAAAAGTGATATCTAGAACCTCCATCACCCAGTTTTGAAGATCATTGATGGACTTCGTAACAGTAAGTGCTCGATCAGGAGATAAGTGATCAGTGAAAATTTGATCCGCTTTAAGACCGTTTTGCTGCAGAGAATACAATAGCATTTGCAAAAAACTCTGGTAAAATAGCTTCAGACCTTTCGCATCCAGTCCTTCTATTTGCTTCCAGGAGTTAAGTGAACTTACGATTTCCGCTTGCAGCTTCTTTTTATCCCCCCGCTTCATCATTTCAGCCCATATGTTCATTTGAGGCCAAGAGACGTCTTCTGTCTTAACGCTTTTTTCTCGGAAAGCGATTACCTGTTTACTTTGAGAAACATTGTTAAGGTGCAGATACATTAGTTTATCATACATGACAAGTACGTTTTGAATTTGAGTCACTTCGCCCATATAACAGGAAAGCTGGCAATAAAAATGTTGATGACTAGCTTCAATAAAAGACCTACACAAATCTGTCAGCATTTCTTCGGTTGGAAAGGAATCTTTCCTCAATTCAAGGATAATTAAGATAAGACCGGTTTTAATCTGAATAATTTGACCTTTATTCCCTTGTTGTAGGATTAGCTCTTCCGCTGTCTTTCGAAGAGCATACTCCATAATATTTTCCTCACGCACGGAAAGCCTTTTCTCCCAAAGTTGAACGCCTATCAGTATGGGCAGAAAGCTTGCCATTTCTGAATAAGGGATACTTTTTTCAGAGAGCACTCTCTTTATTACTTCCGGGTGTGAAGGTATGTTTTGTTGAAGTAAGTCCAGCCAAAAACGTTCGATTACTAACGGCCTTTCCGTCTTTATTTTTAATATAGCCTTCTGTACGGCTTCCTTTAATTCTTGTTGCGGTACTGGCTTCAGTAAATAGTCTAGGCTTCCCAATCGCAGCGCTTGCTTGGAATATTCAAAATCAGCATGACAAGTTAAAAAAATGGATTCTGTTTTCAAATATTTTTCTCTTACCCACGTCAAGAGATCCAGACCATTACCTTGTGGCATTTCAATATCACAAATCATCACATCAATTGAATGATTTTCGAATAACTCTTTAGCCTGGCGGATATTATATGCAACAAATACTTTTGTTATTCCAAGCTGTTCCCAATCAACGGTAGCTTTCACCTTGTTGGCAATGTATACTTCGTCATCTACAATCAATAATGTGTACATAGTAATAATCTCCTTATTCTGACTGAAGTGGAAGAACAATTTTAACAACCGCCCCAGGATTATTGTAGAAGGTGATGTTCGCTTGATCTTGATAAAGCAACCATATTCTTCGCTGCACGTTCCATATTCCGATATGTTCTCCCGAGTCATTGTTCATGAGGGCTATACCTTGCTCCAATTTCTGCAAAACCCCTGGTTCAAATCCTTTGCCGGTATCTTCAATACGAATAATCAATTGGTCTAAACTTTGCTCGATATCAATCCGAATATGAATTGGCTCATCTAAAGACACGGCATGCTTGATCACATTTTCAATAAATGTTTGTACCATTAAAGGAGGGATTTTATAGTTCATTAGAGATTCCGCTATGAAAAAATGAGTAGTCAGGTTTTCAGGAAAACGAAACTCTTGAATACGCAAATAATTTTGAACATGCTTGATTTCATCCTTAAGCAGCACGAAATCCATATGACTACGAAACATGAAACGGAAATATCCAATTAAAGACAAAGATAACTCCTTTAGTAATTGAAAATTTTGATCCTCTGCTAAGTAGTATACAATATTTAAGGAGTTCAAATAAAAATGAGGGTTGACCTGCAATTGCAGATGCTTTAACTCCGCCTTTTGGTTGTTTAAACGCTCTTCATAGACATTGATTTTGAGCTCCTGTATTTGAGCCATCATATCGTTAAAGGTTTCATTCATCATTCGGAATTCTTGAGATATCGGCGTATTAACAATCCGAGCCTCCAAGTTGCCGTCCTTGATCTTGCGCATCGCTACAATAATGCGGTTAATCGGCAGAAGTACGGTCCTTCTCAAGAAATATAAAGCTCCGATTAAAACAAAGACCGCCCCAATTGTAATTATCAATATAATACGCTGTGTATAAGGAAGCTGCTCGATAATATTACGATCCGGTATTACGGCAAGCAAACTGAAATCTCCTTTAGTTGATTGCTCACCAATCACTAGATACTTTTGATTCGCGCCAGTTAGTAAATAAGTGCCCCGTTCATAGTTCAGTTGAATTTTCTGTGAGTTGTAAAAATCAATGTCCATTAGCGGTTGATTACCAGCATCAACAATCAGTGATCTTCCCTCTTCCCCTAGGTCCAACAGGTCAAGAGGCACCATGATTTCTTTGGAATTTACCAGTGCCCCAATATACACATTCCCATATTGAAATAGATGAATAAGATAAGGAGTTCCATTAATTGTAATTGTAGTCCAGCGATTCATACTATAATGGGATAGTTTCTGAGAATCTTGAGCTACCTCCTTAAGTGTATTTTTAAATACATGAAGATCTGGACTCTCTGAAACAGTACTTCGKGGAGCAAGTATTAGATCTTGGTTCACAACGGAATAGGCAAAGAAAAAATCCAGCGCGTTATACGAGTTGCTTTTCTCATACAATTCCCGAAATAGTTGATATTTAGAGAGATTATAGGTATCTAGGTCCTGCTCAGCTGGACGATCCAAATAAGATAATCCTGCATTCTGCGCAGCAAATTGAAGGAGATAAGTGTCAATATTATTTAAATCCTTATCGATCAATCCCGTATATAAGTGAAGCAAATTATTGCTAGATTGTGCCACCTGATTGCGAACTACGCTAATTGAATAATAGCTGTTATAAACAAGAAATGTAATAATCGGCAGCATGATAACGAATAAACCGAAGATTAACTTAAACCGAATCGTATTAAAATTTAACGACAGCATGTTAGAAGTCTCCTTTAACATTGTAGTAGATAAGATTCCAATTAATTTGAAATATTTTCTCGGTCCATTATATACTACTAAATTGATATAAGGGTATCTGTAAAATATGTGATGTTGCTACGGCTAGAAAAAAAACGCAAGTTATTCCATAAGTATTTAAATATAGTCATATGTATCGGTCCTACAAAGAATATCTGTCATGTGAAACCAAAATTAGGTAAGTACAATCATCAGGAACTGTTTTTAGTAAGCGGTTAGACCACGTTTTATAAGTTCGGTTCACGGATAGCTCTAATCGAAGCACAATCCTCTGTTCCCTGCTGGAAGTGTCAATCAACATAACTCTTTATTTGATAAATCAGTCTTGTCTAATATCCAGTCCCTTGTCTTAAACATTGATTATTAATTTAATACTCAAAGTGAGGTCTG
The DNA here is from genome assembly GCF_052115445.1 of Paenibacillus sp. 2RAB27. Taxonomy (NCBI): domain Bacteria; kingdom Bacillati; phylum Bacillota; class Bacilli; order Caryophanales; family Paenibacillaceae; genus Paenibacillus; species Paenibacillus sp. 2RAB27. Next base: position 19,514 of record NZ_JBFRGR010000009.1, on the reverse strand, counting down.
GATTTGTCCAATGTTCTTCTTAATGATGTTTACCTTTGCAGATGCCTGGATATCAAGGATATTTTGAAGTCGATTATATTGATCTGTAAGCGAGATTTGTTCGAATAAAATAGTGTTTTCGGATATTCGCAAATCAAATACAAATCGAAGCAGAGGGACAGCGGTACCMTTGCTGTCCTAGATCCACCCGATATATTCAACACTAATCAACAAACCCTTAGAAATTAAAAAGTGAATGTTCATAATAGTAAATATTCACTAACGAAATCTATTTACCACTAACGATCTTTATTTCACTTGATCACCAACCACCAACTCAACTTGCCTCCACCCCATTTTTGATATAGTAGATCCCTAATGAATTATGCTCATGAAATTTCACTTTTACAATCATTTGAATTCACTTCAATAAACAAGCGTTCCTCAAGGTCATCAAAGCAGCATTCACCATTATTAAAAGCTCAAAAGCCCTACGATTTTATCGTAGGGCCGATCTTTGTGAGTAATATTGTTCGTTTCAATTAAATAACCTGCCATCCCGAAACCTTACAATCCGCTTTGCCTGCTCCGCAACCTGCCGATCATGCGTAATCACAATAATCGTCCGTCCCTGCTGCTCATTCAAGCGCCTGAAAATATCCATGATCTCCGCGCCTGTCTTTGAATCCAGCGCCCCCGTAGGCTCATCCGCCAAGATGATCGGCGGATCTCCCGCCAACGTGCGCGCAATCGCAACACGTTGCTGCTGTCCACCAGACAGCTCCGATGGAAAGTGCCGCCTGYGATCCAACAAATCAACAGCTTCCAGCGCTTTGAGAACCAGCGGCTCCCGCTGCTTCCTCAATAAGCCGCGATATATCAGCGGCAACTCCACATTTTCATAGGCATTTAATCTCGGCAGTAAGTTAAAGTTCTGGAAAACAAACCCGATCTTCCGATTCCGAATCTCAGCCAATTGTGAATCCTTCAGCGAATGAATCTGCTTCCCATCCAGCACATACAGGCCTTCATCCGAAACGTCCAAACAACCGATGATATTCATCAGCGTGGACTTCCCAGACCCCGAAGGTCCCATAATAGCGACAAATTCGCCTTGTACAATGTCTAGCGAAATGTCATCTAGGGCGCGGATTATCTCCCCGCCAATATAGTAAAATTTACTCACATGCTCAATCTGTATTAAGGCTGTCATTGTCTTCGCCCCCCCATTATTTGAAGCCAAATAAATGAAGAATACGATGTTCCAACCTGATAACAATGCTGTTCTTTTACCTCTTCGCCTTATAAAACTCGTGATACAGCTTCATCAGAGCCCGCTTTTCAATCCGTGAAACGTAGGAACGACTAATTCCCAGCTTTTTCGCGATTTCCCGCTGCGTCCGCTCTTCGCCGCCAAGCTCCAAACCAAATCGACCGACAACAACTTCCTTTTCTCGGTCATCCAAAATCTCTAAATTTTTATAAATCTTCGACTTCTCAATCTTGAGCTGGACAGCATCGACTACGTCATCTGCCTCACTGCCAAGGATGTCAATCAGCGTAATTTCATTCCCCTCTTTATCCGTTCCGATCGGGTCATGCAGAGATACATCTTTACGTGTCTTCTTCAATGAACGCAGATGCATCAAGATCTCATTCTCAATACAACGCGCAGCAAAAGTCGCCAGTTTTGTCCCTTTGTTCGGGGAGAAGGACTCGATAGCTTTGATCAGTCCAATCGTCCCGATGGAGATCAGGTCTTCCAAATCTTCTCCGGTGTTGTCGAATTTTTTGACGATATGAACACGAAGCAAGGTAAATTACTTTACAGTATTTCTAATTCAAACTGACGTGTTGATTAATGACCAACTATGTTGAAGTTACTTACTTTTTCTTCCAAGTGAACATAAAACTAAACCCAATACCTGGTAGGTACTGAGTCTAGTTTTTGTTATGTATGTTAGCCCATTATAGTTAATTCTTTTTATTCCGGTATAGCCTTCTGTTGCTTTATTGGTGAGCGAACAACTCTCGATTGATTGGAATTTTGCCGGTCATCGCTTGCAGCAATAACTCGGCCGAGCATTCAATATCACCATACATATTAATTATAGAATCAATAGAGGCTTCATACTCTCGGTGAACGAACGGATGGAAATGAGATACGAAAATGATCGGCGTTCGTAACTTCGTCCACCCTCCCATCATATTTCTAGCCACTTCATCATGTAGACGAACTACGTTTATCCCATAACTAAGCTTACAGCCAATTGAACAAATAATCAGGTCGGCAGCTTTCTCCGAAGCTGCTTCAAAAAGCGCATCTGGTCCTGGATCCAACCATTGCGTCACATGATCGGAGAACTTACTGATCTCCTGCTTCATACGAGCATGCAGTTCCATCAATTGATCATGATTGTTCATTATGACCACATGGAGTACTCTGGTCTGTGGCTCAATGGGGAAAGGAATTAATTCGGCGCGATCGCGTACGACGGTAATGCAAGCCTGCGCCACCTGCTTGGCGGTTCGCTGGTGTGCTTCCCGATCGAACTGTGTACTTCCCGCCACCACTGCTTCTTGATTGAATAGCCCCATCTGCGTTTTGACGGCTACAATGCGGCTAGCCCGATCGCGTAGCGTTTCGATCGAAAGCTTCCCGCATGCAAGCCGCTGCTCCATCTCTGAGTAAAATCGCTCATTTATACGGGGAAAGAGCAGCATGTCACAACCACTCTCCAGCGCGTCAGCACAAACATCGTAATAATTTCTAAACCCGACGGCACCACCCATTTCAAGCGCATCAGACACGATTAATCCTTCAAAACCCATCCGCTTGCGTAGCACCCCCTGCAGTAAATTAGGAGAAATTGTCGCCGGCGGATACAGACCACGTTCATCTGGCTCGTCTAGGCATGGCAGCGCGATATGTCCCGGCATCACGGCCATTGCACCTCGGTCAATTAATTCCTGAAAGACTCGTCCTGGCCCATGCCACCATTTTTCCTGAGATAATGAAATGACCGGTGTCGTCAAATGATGATCCAAACTAGTAAATCCGTCTCCTGGAAAATGTTTAATTGTTGCCATCATGCCATGTTCTTGTAACCCCTTCATGTATGCGCCGGCTATTTTCACAACATGTTCCGGGGTGACACCTGGACTCCTCATACTGACAACTGGGCTGTCGGGATCAACTGCCAGATCTGCTACAGGTGAAAACGTCCAATTGAACCCAAGCACTTCAGCTTCTTGTGCTGCTATACGTCCGGTCTCATACGCCAACGTCTCCGAATTTGTTTGGCTTAAGCCCATCATATAGGGAAACTTGGTAGCTCCTAAAATCATATTACCCGGTCCGCATTCCAGATCGCTGACGATAAATGGCGGAATTGTACAGGTTTTCTTGAACTCTGCAATTACCCCCTCCAGCCGGCTGCGCTCCATGGGATGAAAAAACATTGCGCCGAACTCCTCTAGACACTCTTCCCCGATTCGTCCTAAAGTCGGACAGCAGACTTGCTTCAACAATTGTTTATGGCTAAGCGATTGCACCTTCGCTTGTATTTCTTCCGTGACAGTGACTCGATATTTCCCCACTTAGTCAGCTCCCCACTCAAATTCATACGTTCATTGATTTGTTTAACCACGCTTGTAAGTAAGCAATAACTTCCTCCCGCATCGCCTTCGTCTCCAGATGGGCAACGTCATACCTGGATAACTTCCATGACTCGGAAGCTCCTAATGCTTCATAGACGCTTCTTAATTCGCGATCTATTTTATCTAAGCCCTTGACCGGGGTTAAGGGATCCAGACTGCCTGCCAAGCTCAAATGGGGTCGCGGGGCAATCAAAGCATTAATTTGAGCCGTTGTAAAATGATTCAATAAATCGGATACATAGTAATATAAGCCATGTCGGTCGAGCCCGCCCTCCTCCAAGAGCGCCTCAAAATCAGTCAGGCAGCAGATGTCAACTGTCACTTGAATACGCGGATCCAACGCTGCGAGCCACCATGCCATCGTACTCCCCATCGACATCCCTAGCGTACCTATCCGTGCAGGATCCACATCAGAACGAGATACGAGATAATCTACAGCGCGCAGGCTGTCAAAAACCATCATTCCCCACATCGTCCGCCCTTGCCAGAGCAGCTCCTTAAAAATGGTCGCTTCGCTGCGCATACTTCGTTCCCCAAATGCCCAAGCGTCAATACATAAAACAGAAATCCCCAATTGTGTGAGACTCTCGCCGTAGGATACTTCGTTCATATAAGGAGCTGGCGAGAGCAACTCCTCTTTGCCAACCTTGTATCGCCCGCCATGCGAGTGGTTATAGAGCATAACCGGAGAACGCGGGCCTGCATGCTTGGCGCGTAAAAAATAGGCAGGAACTGGCTCGCGATCATTCAATTCCAATACGAGTTTCTCTAATATATACGAACTGTTCTCTTGTTCTTGCAACAGATGCGCTTGAATCGGCTTCGTTCGAGACGGCGGCTTGCCCAGCAGTCCCATCAATTCTTCTCTGCGACCAACGACACTCATCATTCACAGCCTCCCCGTAGTGCGATTTAGATTATATCCGCGTAAGTATCAGGTCTTCTTTCTTTTCTGAAAAGGCTACGCGCTTCCCCATTTCCTGGGCCTACCGACAGCCAGTACTTATACAACCGTTGATCCAAGTCAAGATCTGCAGCAAAAACACCCATCTCCTCGTCCTGTACATATCCGATCAGTTCACCGTTAGGAGCAATCACTCGACTGGCGTTAGCTCCGCACCCGCAACCAGCCACGACGACATATAGTCCATTATCCCGTGCCCTGGCTCTTGTCTGCAATAAGCCATTTCCTATCGTTGGGATAAAAATGACTTCCGCACCTTGCAGCGCCAAGACCCGCGCTGACTCGGGAAACTCCTGGTCATGGCAAATTAAAATCCCCATTCGACCAAAATCAGTGTCTATGACGACATGCTCATCGCCAGGCATGACACCCATTTCCGCCTCGTACAATGGCAGATGAATTTTTCGATACTTCCCTGCAATCTTGCCTTCACGGTCCAGCAGTACTGCCGTATTGTAAATATGTGCTTCGTCACGTTCATACATTGTAAAGAGAATGTAGCTGCTAAGTGCCCTCGCTTGCTCCGATAGGATCTCAGTAAGCGGACCCGGTACGGGTTGACATCTTTGAACCAAAGGAAGCTGCACGAAACCTTCATAGAAGGTCTCTGTCAGCATAATGATATCCGGATGATGCCCCCCCGCTTTATTCAGTAAGCCCAGCATTAATTTCAGATTTGTATCCATGTCTTCAGTCGGTCTGGCATACGTAGTGACGACGCGCACAGTTTTTTTGAGCGGGTTTTTGCACGCTTTAACTTGTACGTTCCGCCACACGACGCTTCCGTCAGCGCTCCAACGAAACGTAAGCTCCAGACGCAATTGCGCGGCATGCAAAGGCGCATCCAATGTCCGTCGCAAAGTTCTCCACGCATCATCGCTTTCTTCAACGAGCTCGAGATAGTCCCGCTGCAGTAAAGTACCTTCATCGTCCATCCATGTTGCAATCATATAGACGCTCACATGCTCATGGAGAACATCACTCACCTGATACTCCGATTGAATGGTATAATTCTGCGTTTCATTAATAGGGATGTTTCGGCTATGCCAACTTCCATAACATCCTTTTTTCCCTGCACCGCTCATCTCCAGTTGTAGTTCTTCATCCAACGCAATTCGCGCATAGGAAGGCGATACTTCTTCTCGGGGTGCCCAGAATTGCCATTCCCCATCTTCCATACTCATGATTGTTCGCATCGGGATAAGCTCCCTCCTAATCTTATTTATGGTCGCATTCGAAAGGGGGACTTTTCAGTCCCCCCTTTTAAGAACTTAATTTTTGGTGAACTTCACTGCATCGGCAATCACATAGTTACTGTTCGCATTGTCAGTAAGCTCAACATACCCTGTAGTCCCTAACGCAAAGTCATAAATGCCAAGTAAAATCCAATTACCTCCAGGTGATGTCTGCTCGTTGACTAAAATCGTTTGGGAGCCGCCATTGTAGTACACGGTGAATGGTGCATTGGAAGCCCGATCACCATTCCCATTCGGCAACCGATAATACACTTTGTAATTGCCCGCCTCCGTAATGGTTGGTCTCCAGCGAATGGAATCCGCTCCAGTTCCTGTTGCATTGACCGCATATTCCGAACCATAATAATTAGGGAGCGAGGCCGACGAGTTCCAGCTACCTGTCTTCTCAGCTTGGGGGTTATCAATGATAATACTGCCGTCCGTAGGCGTTGCCAGCGCTCTGGTGGAGTGCACACTCGTCAACGTGCTGCTTGTAGCCGTGACAACGTAATCATAAGCAGTTCCATTAGATAAACCTGTGTCCGTATAAGCGGGAGACACCAGATTGGCTGCGATCTGGGCATATGGCCCGCCAGCGACAGTACGCCTCTTAACCGCATAGCTGGTGGCCCCAGGTACACTTCCCCAACTTAAACTCACTTGTGAATCTCCTGCAACCTCCAATAAACCTGATGGCGCAGGCACAACCTGCGTTGAAGAGTACGCAAAGAAATTATCGAATACAGCGGTGACAGAATCCCCATTTTGTCTTGCTTCACCTGTCAGCATGATGCTGAAATCATTATTCCAGGTAACCGGAACACTTGCATACTCCACATCGTCAACTAAGAAATGAACGTTGCTGCCGTCATGAACAAGCTTAATTTCATGGTCACCATGATCCGAATTCGTATACACGGTAACATCACTGCCGTCATTTAAATTATAGGCCCATACCCCTGTATCGCTATTTTGACTAAAATGAATATTCTCTGTATAGGTACGCCACAGCTTAATTCCGCTGCGATACCCCGACCCCGTGCCATTCGCAGAGACCCGATCTACTTTCACGGTTAGTGGAGAACTTGCCGTCGCCTGAAAAAATGGAATGGATTGCACCCCTTTGCCACCCCAGTAATTTACACTGGTCGTACCGGAAAATGTCAAAAATCCACTGGATTGGCTGGCACCAATGCCAGTCACAGCTGTCGACCGAAATCCCTTGTCGATGACTCTCCATTTTGTTAAATCAATTGCCGTGCCGTTAAAATTATCAATAAAATAATTGCTCGGTGTGACTTCACTCGAATTTCCGTTTTCTCCGTAGGCACCTTCGGCAGAGACGACATAGTAATAGAGCGTATCATTCGATATATCAGAGTCTACATAAGTAGTTGCCGTCACACTTGAAGCAATCACCGTGTAAGGTCCGCCTGGAGTCGTACTTCGTTTAACGTTATAACTAGATGCCCCTTGGGAAGGCCGCCAACTTAAATTCACATTCGGATAATCGCCAACTGCTTTGAGTCCAAGCACTTTGAACTGAATCACAGCTAATCCATATACACTTGGATCGCCGACTCTCGTTGCCTTAATAATGGTCTGGGGCATAGGAGGCATGGCGTTCGGCGCAGTAAATGTCCCGCTGGTCGAGATCGCTCCTTGCGATACATTGCCAAGCACAGACCATGTCGTTCCGTACGTGCTGCCAATGACTGTATCATTGAAAGTAGCTGTACTTCCAAACACAGCAGAAATTTCTCCAGGCGTAATCTCAATCTGCTCCGGTTCCCCAACCGTCGTGTATACGGCTACACTATTAGCAGGCAGATTCGTATCACTAAAAAGGCTTCCAACACTCGTCCAAGAGGCATCGCTAGGTATCGTTATAGCTCCTGGTGTAGGCACCAACGTACTGGTATACAAATGCCGACTAACAGTTTTGTTTATACTCGAATTAAACTGAATGTCTACACTTTTGCTCGCTGAAGAACTGCTGTTAACAACATATACCGTGTACTCACCATCGGCTCTTCTCACTGACGTTACATGCAAGTCAGGATCATCCGACGTTGTCGATAGCACCTGCGCATGCGAACCTGTAAAAGTAGAGAACAAGCCAAGCGAATAATACGAATACCGAGGCATCGTTGATTCCGGTAGCCATGGCCAAGCTCCAAAAGTAGTATCGATAAAATTCAGCGGATCGACCAGCTGTTGATCGGCAAGGCGCCAATATAGCATACTGGATACGCCATTTCGCATTCCGGATACCATTAAATCTGCAAGATTAAAACCATACTGAAAGGTACTACGGTCTTCATTGGTCCCACGAGCTGCAAATTCGGTCAAAATGTGTGGTTTCCCCGTAGGCGCGATATAACTATTGCGAGTTGAAAGCCAAATCGGCAATGTGCTGTAATCCATGTTATAAGCATGACCATCATAAATATCGAGAACATCATTCATATACGTCGCTGCATACGCTGTCCATTCTGAACTCGAACCGGATTCATCAGGCCCGACTAACTTTATCGCGGAGCGCATGCCGTCTGCAATTAACCGATCGTGAATAGCTTGGTACATGTCCTTGTAATAGTCCTTTGGATCAATGCCTGCTGGTGTCTCGAAATCACCACCACTTGGTTCATTGTAGGACATCACATACTTAATGTTATCATATCCCTTTACCGTAATCAGTTGGTGCAGCGATGCCGAAACCCATTCGGCCCACTCATCCAGATCGTTCGGGGCGCTATTGACTGGACTCGGTAATCCGCTGAATGCGAGCCAACTCTGTACGGCAGCATCCATCTTCCAACCGGCGACGAGCATGACATCGATTTGTTCTGACTTTAGGAAATCAAGTACTTTGTAGACAGACTGCATTTTAGCACTGTTCGTCTGCATATTCGACCAGTTCGTGACGTCAGGGTCATTGTTATCGTTCGCAGGCTCCATCCAATCGGTCTGATACCACACGCGAACAAGGCTCGGATGCAACTTGGCTACCCGCTGTTTCTCCACTTCCCACCAGTCATCATTGAAACCATTGGCTACAGCTTCGCTCATGAACTGCGTAGGATCAAACTCGCCACCGAATCCGAGGAAATCATTGTTAACAATAGAAGATGTATCTATGGTTACTGTTGAGCCAGATGCATATGCAGAAGATGCCCCAAACATAGCCGTAATCGCGAAAGCCACCAACATAAAGGTCATTCTCACCCTTTTTACAAGCCATCCATTACATCTCATTATTTCATTTCCTCCTTTTTAATAAGGGAATGTTGTTTGATTGGAGGACAGAACGATTCTGCCCTCCAGCAAATTTTGTTAGTTACCTTGATTTTTTTTGTACGCCTCGTTAGCCTCCTGTTCGATCTTGCTTCCACCTGACAGTTTCCATTGCTCAACAAACTTATCAAAATCAGAGATCGGTGCTGCGTTCATAATAATTTTGGTAAAAACTTCCATTTGCATTTTCGTTAGCGTTGCAAGTTTATCGACCATCGTTGGTGTCGGCGAATAGATAAATTCGTCAAAAACAAATGTTTTCTGCTTATCATACTGATCAATGACTTTAAAGGCACCCTCTGGCCCAAACGTCCGATCTGAATACCACATCTTGTAATCACCATTTCTAAACTTGGTAATGCGGTCAAAGTGAACAGAGGCAGGGAAATCAAGTTTGCTGCCATCCCCTGTCTTGAGCGCGTCGACAACTTTATACCAAGCTTCTAGATTAAGATTAGGTGACTCTAGTTGAACCGGCGCAAATTTGGCAGGGAAAATCCCGTCTTTCGCAATAAAAGGATTAACTGACCCGGAATAATCGGTTTCAATATATTTTTTCAAATACGTGTTCAGCAGCTTGATAACAGCTTCCGGGTTCTTCACACCTTTTCTTACAACGATAAATGTTTCTGCCGTTGGATTCGCTTGTACCTTCGCCGGGGCTGAGTCTACGGAGACGATTGGATACGTCTGCCAAAGCGGATAAGCGGCATCCTTGTTTTTCTCATAATTAATGTCATACGTTTTGCCTGGTGGATCCCACAGATGCCCGTATATTAAGCCGATTTTCTCCGCATTCACATCTTCCAGAATCTTGTTCGTGTCCTTGACGGAAAATTCTTTGTCTAGGACGCCGTTTTTATACAAATCCTGAAGCTTCTGCAACGCGACTTTCATTTCTGGCTGCACCGAACCGAATACAATTTTACCCGATGCGTCTTTTACCCAATAGTCTGGATAAGCATGGTACCCGTTAAAAAAGCCCCTGACCGAACCAAAATTCTGCAGCATCTCTTTGTTAATGGCCAGACCGTATGTGTCGTTTTTTCCGTCCCCATCCGGATCCATCTTGCTAAACGCTTCTGCAATTTTCATCACATCATCCATCGTCTTAGGCGGTGAAAGGTTCACTTTTTTCAGCCAATCGGTTCTAAGCCAGATCATTTCAGTCGAAGCAACGCCCCCGTTTGAGGCTGTATGCGGAATTGCCATCAATTTACCGTTCACGGTCGAGGCTTTGATCGCAGCCCCACCATCGACTGTGAGCGTTTTCTTCGCAAAGGGACTCCCATACTTTTCGTAGACAGCAGTCAAGTCTTCAAGCGCTCCTTCGTCTACGAGTCGCTGCATGGTCACCTTGTCGACTTCAAAGAAGTCAGGCAAACTGCCCGAAGCAATCGTTACATTTAATTTCTGGTTGTATTGCGACTTGTCCACAACCCACATATTTTTCACTTTTATGCCAAGTTCATCTTCAAAAATACCGTTCCAAATATTCTTATCCAGCGACTCTCCGTCTTTAAATTTAAACCCGGCATCAGTAAATCGTACCGTCGATACTTCAATAGGCGGATTGTACTTACCATTGGTTGGCGTTGCGGACTGCGAATTGGCTTCTTTCGATGGTTCTGATGGACTTGGACTCCCCTTTTCATTCGTATCACTGCTGCATGCGGAAAGCGTCATAAGAGCAGAAATCAGAACCATATTCAGCACGTTGACATGTTTAACTTTCATTTTCAATCCCCCTGGGAATAATATGTTACCTACCGATTTCATTGAACTTAACCTTTTACACTGCCTACAACAATTCCTTTGATAAAGAAACGCTGAAGAAATGGATATAAGAGCAAAATGGGAAGCGCACCTAAAAAGATTTGTGCTGACTTTGCCGTCCGACTTGAAACATCCTCAAATAACTTCATATTAACCAAATCCATGCTCCCCATTATGGTATCAACTTTATTGACGATGGTGTACAGATAGCTCTGAAGCGGATAATTTGATGGTGAGTTCATGAAAATAAGTCCATCGAACCAGGCGTTCCAATGACCTACGGTAGCAAATAGCGTTAAAGTCGCGATGGATGGCATGGATAACGGAACGTATACTTTCCATAAGATCCTCATATATCCTGCCCCGTCGATGAAAGCGGCTTCCTCTAACTCTTTAGGAATTCCTCTAAAAAAGTTCAGGAGCAGCACGACATTAAAGACCGGAAGGGCATGTGGAAGAATTAGCGACCAAATGGAATCAAGCATGCCTAGCATCTTAACTGTCATATACAAAGGAATAAGACCACCCGAGAAAAGCATCGTAAATACCAATATCCAGACATACACAGTCCGACCTTTAAACTCAGACGATTCCTTAGACAAAGGATACGCTGCCAAAACAGTTAGTACCATATTCACTGTCACCCCGAGCAGAACCCGCTTCAGGGTTACAAGCAACGACAAGAGAAATTCTGACTTTCGAAGAATGAATTCGTACGATATGAATGTAAAATCTTTTGGCCAGAGCTTAACAAATCCTGCAGAAACCGCAAGATTGGAGCTAAGTGAAATCGCGAGTATATGAATCAGCGGAAGGATACATAAAACCGCCAGCAGGATCAGAAACGTATAATTGAGCACAACGAACAGCCATCTCGACCAAGAATAACGATCTACCAAGTTCAACTTCCTTCTCTCTAAAAGATTCTATAGTTCGCAATCCGGTAGGCAAGATAGTAGGACACGGAAATGAGTACTAGCGAGACTACCGACTTCATCATGCCAACTGCTGTTGCCACACTGTATTGTGCGTCGATCAAGCCAATCCGGTAAACAAAAGTATCAATAATGTCACCACTTTGATAGACTACTGGACTGTAGAGATTAAACACTTGCTCAAAGCCGGCATTCAATATGCTGCCGATGCTTAACGTAGCCATCAGGACAATGATCGGCGCAATACCCGGCAGTGTGATATGAAGCGCACATTTCCAGCGATTCGCGCCATCGATAACAGCCGACTCGTAGAGCGACGGATTAATACCCGAAATAGCGGCCAGATAGACAATCGTACTGAAACCAAATTCCTTCCATTCATTGGACAACACCAGTGTAAAAGGAAACCACTTATTATCGCCAAGAAAAAATATCGGATCGATGCCAATCGCTTGAAGCAACTGGTTCACAATCCCTGCCGATGGGGACAAGACATCCACTAAGATGCCTCCCAAGAGTACCCAGGACAAAAAATGCGGTAAATAAACTAGTGTCTGGATACTTCTCTTGACGAACGTAATGCGCATTTCATTTAAGAGCAGCGAAATGACTATGGGCACCAGGAGCCCCGCTATAATTTTCATAACGGCGATGATGATGGTATTTAGAGTTACTTGGAAAAAGTCGGGTAAATGTATGACATAGCGAAAATTATCAAGTCCTACCCAATTCGAACCCAATATTCCCTTAGAGGGCACATACTTTTCAAAAGCCATCACCAAACCGAACAACGGAATATAGCTGAAAATCAGGACTGTGATAATGCCTGGCAATACCATAAGATGTAAGGAAGCCTTGGAAGCCCATCGATTATTCATTACTTTTCTCTCACCCCCTTCGTTATGCCCTGCTTATCTTTTATAATAAAAGGTATAGGGATGTAAAAATACGAGACATTTCCTACTTCCTTATCTTCTCTCTTGAACTTAATGAAATCTCTATGCCTCCACGCAAAAATACCGCCGAATCAACATCAACGAGAGGGCTCGCATGTCCGGCGGCAGTTCATTCACGCTGCATTTAATTCATTTCGCGATATTCAATTGGCGTTGAACTAATCAGTTTCTTAAATACTCGGGTAAAATAAGGCGCCGATTCAAAACCAACCTCGCAGGCAATTTCGTGGATTTTCATTGTTGTGTTTTTGAGCAGCTGCTTTGCACGCACCATTCGTTGTTCGGTAACATAATCCGTCAGGTTATTGCCGGTAAGCTGCTTATACAACCGAGACAAATACGGCGGACTGAGATAGACGACCTCGGCCAATCGCGTAAGTGTCAAATCCTCCCTCATAAAATCATGCACATATTGATGTAAAATACGGATCATTTCATGGGTTCTTTCTTGCTGCAGTCTACCGTTGTAGTCAGCCGCCATGACCCCTAGCTGTCGAAAATAGGCTAATGCAGCCTCCCAAGAACTGTGGTTATCGAATTGCACAAATTTATCCAACTTCATTGGAGCGCCAAGCTCGTCAATGAGATTTCGACGACTCATATAGGAGAGAAAGAAGGAGGATAGATTTGCGAACATTTCCATGGTTAAATAGTTCAGCTTTGTCTCGGACAATTCCATGTTGCTCAGCAGAGTAAACTCATGGAATTGTTGAACGAACTGAGCTTTATCTCCGCTATCCAAATGAGCCTCCAACAAGTCTAGTTTCCGCATATGGTTCCGTACCGCCATCTCTGCGAAAAAAGTTTTACTGGAACGTTCTAGCCCCGCTGCGTCTGAACTAGGCTCCACTACCAGCTTCTCCTCGCTTCGAATCAGTCCGCTGCTAAGATTAAGCTTGAGCGAATCGAATTGACCTGCCGCCTTCTCCCACGAACTTGGAGTTGAACTTAGCATGAGAGAGATCGGCAATTTTAGCAGCTGGCTGCAGGTCGCTTGAATGGATTCAGATGTTCCTTTTACGAATTGCCGTACACGCTCCCAGGCCATCTCAGCTTCTTCCCCTTGAGGGAGTGGGAATAGCTTGGGTTGAATGAACCAGACGAATCGAAACCGATCGTACAACAGAAATACAAACCGAAACTTGTCTGCCAGATACTCCTCTGCAATGTTTTGAATGGAGTATGATAACAACGTTCTATCTGACGTTGACAGATTCTTTCCCCAGTCGTCGACCCTCCCTACTACGAGGTAAACGTCATGCATGGGATCCAAATGAATGCCTAATTCCGTGAACCGTTTCACTCTTGCAGCCTCAGAACCCATTTCCCCGCCTAGCATTTCCATGAAGTAATCGCGCCGCATGGCTGGAATTGCTTGCTGCATTAGCTCTTTGGCCTTCTTCAAAATACTCCCCTCATGCAGTTCGGTTTTGATCTCCTCCGCCGCTTTTTCAATCGCTTGAAAGATGAGTTCATCGTCTTCTGCCTTCAGGATATAGTCCATTCCCCCCTTGCGGATCGCTTTCTGAATGTACTCGAAATCATTGTATCCGGACAGAAAGATGATCTTGCACCGAGGCCATAAATCCAGCACATGGTCTGCCAACTCAAGACCGTTCATGCCAGGCATGCGGATATCCGTTAGCAAGATATCTAGTCGGCGTTCTCGTATCCGCTCCAAAGCTTCATTGCCTGAATAGGCTTTATTAATCGTTAATTCGTACTTGCCCCACTCTTCAAGCGCATTTGATAATAAATTGACTGCCACAGATTCGTCGTCCACAATCATTAAATTTAGCATGGTTTCCCCTCCTCCTTGTCAATTCGGATCGTCAAGATTACGCATAAACCTCCACCTGACTTCGGTCTTACTTGAATACCCGATTCATCACCGAATTTTAATTGCAACCGCCGGTTCACATTCATCATCCCGCTGACATCGATATTTCCAGTTGGATTGGTGAACCGATGATTCCATATCGCCATGTCTTCCACCGTCATGCCAATACCGTTGTCTTCGATTAGGATTTTTAAAACTTTTTCGCCCGCCTCTACCGTAATGGTTAGCTCCCCATTTGCCAAAGTATGCTCGAGTCCATAGTTGTAAGCGTTCTCGACCAGCGGCTGCATAATTAATCGTGGCACGAGTAGATGATGCTTATCCTCGGGCAGCTCAGCAATGGATACTTTTAAGCGATTGGAAAATCTAACATTCTGGATCTCCATATACATGCTCACGTGATGCCATTCTTCGGAGAGCGGTACATCTTCCCCAGCTTTCTTCGTAATATAGCGAAAATAATCACCTAAATATTTGGTAAGCCTCAAACTGTTCTCATAGTCTTCATCTTTCGTGATGCGATACAACAAGTACAAGCTGTTATAGAGAAAATGGGGCTTAATCTGCGACTGCAGCTGATTTAATTCTGCCTGCTGCTTTTGCAGCTGTTTTTCATATACCTCGTAAATCAGGGTTCTTAGTCTGTCTGCCATCTGATTGAATTGCCTATAGAGATAGTTGAATTCATCCCTACTCTTGTGATGCAGGACAAGGTTCAGATTGCCTGACTCCATATGGCGGAAGGCACGTACCATTTTAGAAAGCGGCTTATGAATGACCTGATAGATCCAATAAGAAACGAGCACAATCAGTACAATGGTTGCGATGGACATAAGAAGAATGAACTTCTTATATTTCTGCAGCGGCCCAAGTATATCTGACTCCGGCACGAACACAAGCAGTGTTGTGTTCGAATCTGAAGCGTACTCAAAGGCCGTAATATAGTTTTGATTGTTCACCCGGATGTTTTCGATCCATCTCCCGTTTACTGATTGCTTAGCCACCTGACTTTGAACACGCTCAATAATTGGCGTCATAGCTTCATTGTTCTCATCGCTCGAAATCCTCCATGCATCACTGACGAGAGCCGATCCGCTCTTTTTGAAGCTAGAAATTTGCAGGAGGAAATTTCGTAGTTCATTCACGGAAATCTCAGTCTCCAGAACAAATACGGGATCACGTTCAGGCGTTACTGCTTTGGTGGGGTAAAATTCCCGTATAAACAGCTTGCCATCTCTAGCATATATAGGCGTACCGTTCGTAAACAGCTCTCTTTCTTTTTTTAATTGTTCAATTTGACCTAAGGGGAGCGTTGTTGTGAGATCATCAGTGCTTATGATTCGTTGAAGTGACGGGATATAAGCTTTAGCAACAGTTGCGTAGATGCCGGAGCTCTTAATAAGATTCAACTTAAGTTGAAGTTGTCGCATCATCAGTGAACGGTCGTAGTCAGGTAGACCTTCTCCAATTACACTGAGGTTTAACAAGTCATCATCAACCACATATTGACGTTGAAGTTGAATCATCCGATCGATTTCTTTGTTAAGGGAATTATGGTAGAAGCTGATTTGTGCTTGGAGCGAGGAAGAAATTTCATTGCTGACAAGGTGTGACCCGGACTCATTGCTATGAATGGCCATCGCATACACAGGTAATATCATAATGAAGAATAAGGCCAACAGCTTTGTAAAAATGGAAAACCACCAATTCTGCCAGTTTAATTGCATCATGTTGGAATAACCCCCAATCGTGCTCAATATTCCCTACTAATTATTTCCAGTATAGTTGACAGAACTATTCGACAGAAACTCACAATTTCCTCTTGCGTCAAAATGTCAAAAAAATCCGCTCGAGCATTTCGAATTGCTCGAGCAGACGTTTTAGTTCTATCTATTTCGTTTATGCATTGCCGACTAAAGAGCTAATTTCCACAATCGTATTCTCAGATCTTGAGCGTTCTGCCGCAAAGCCGATTTGGTGGCCATAAATCGATTTCTCCAGAGATGTCGAAGACAGAGAAGGTTTATCTCCCCGTAAAGTACGAACAAAATCAGCAACCAGCCGCAAATCGCCGCCACCATGCATGTCGGATGTGACATTCGTCTCGATCCGTTCTTCCTTGTATAAATGACCAGGCCTTGTATCTGGTTGCCTAACCAAGAAGTAACCATCCTCCATCGTACCGGAAATTTCACCTTTCGTCCCCGTGATATGAATCGTCCTACATGACTTGGAGGTGGCGCCTGTTAGATTATGCGATGCAGTACTTCCGTCTTCGAATTCGATGATGACTGTCTGATGATCGACAACATCATTATCACAGCGCCATACGCACCGCCCGTATGGGTTGGACATTCGTAGCGATTTAATTTTTTCTTCGTGGGTTGGATTACTGCTGACATATCGATTGTCCCAAGCATAAATGCCCCATAAATCTTGTTCGATATACATTTTATTCGCGGAATATGTACATGTGGCTTCAATTGGACAATCAACAAGACACCTTGTGCCAGCGCCTTCCGGGGCTTTGTCCGTTCGAAACTGGAATAATCCTCCGAAGCTACTCACCTTCTTCGGTCGTATGCTGCCTTTCATCCAAGTAATGATATCTAAGTCATGGCAGCATTTGGCTAATAACATGGAGGAATCGCAACTCGCTTTACTATTCCATTTCCCTCGTACGAAAGAAGTCGCCATGTGGTGGTAGCTGACATTTTCTTCTGTCTGAATGGCGATGATATCCCCGATGATTCCGCTTTCGATTTGCTTGCGAATTTCCAAATAAAAAGGAGCATAACGCAATACATGACAAATCATCACGGACCGATTAGAGGAGTTCGCTGCTTCGTACAATTCAAGTACTTCCTTTTCACTTACGCCGATCGGCTTCTCTAACAGAACATCGTACCCCGCCTTTAAAAGTGGCAGCGTTGTTTGAAGATGGAGTTGATCCATCGTCCCATTAATAGCGGCATCCGCTATTTGGGGATGAACAACAAGTTCCTCAATGGATGCAAAGCAATTGTCCGGAGAAATACCGAAACATTCTGCCGTTAATTGCCGGCGTTCCAGGTTAGGCTCAACAACACCAACGATTTGCAATTCATCTGGATGCTCTAAGGCATAAGAAGCATAAATCAAACTTCGGTTGCCTGCGCCGATAATAACAGCCTTTATAGGCTGATCTTCCGACATACGGGATGGACCCCATTTCATATCCATATTCTTGTCATCTTACCTTTCTGATTTTAGACATCGCTTCTGAGCTGCTTATATCAACCAATCATCAGATACTTGGGACGATGAACTTCTTAATAATTTCCTGATAAAACAAGGCAGCGAGTACACCTTGTCCTGCATCGCTTGGGTGTACGGTATTCTCTTCCTTATTAAATGAAGTGATTCCTAGCGTTGGGCTATACATGTCCACACACGGAACCCTTTTCACCGCGCATGCCGCTTTCACTTCATTTACTTTGACGATGTTTTGTGCCGCTGTGTAGTAGGTATTATATTGAATCGTGGCCATGATGATATCGGCATTAGGGAGGTAAGCTTTCATTTTATCTAAACCAATTTCTAAGGAAGCCTGCGGATTCAGATTATTCATGCCTGTTAGCCATAAGACCAAGTCCGGGTTTCTAGATGCTACAACAGACTCTATCACATTGGTAATAGTGCTGACATCCGCTCCGGATAAACCATGGATACTAACAGGACGACACAGCATCTGCTGCAGCTTTCTACCGTATAAGTTGTCTGGTCTTGTAATGACATTAGCTCCGAAAGTAATGGAATCACCGATGCAAACGATACTTTTATACTGAGATTGCTGCGGTTGCACCATTTCGGAATACAAATAATCAATTGAAATGCAGTTGCCTGTCGAGCTGGGATTTCTCGTATCTTTCTTACGAATTTCTAGGGTATGGAAACCCGCTGGCAGTTCAATTACCGGATAGATTAAAGTTCCGTACTGCGCTGTGGGAGCATAATAATCCGCTTCACCATGAAGAAACCCATCAATATAAATGTCCGCTTTACCGAAGGTTGGCGCCTTCATGGCATAAATTTCTATGCTTGTACAATAGGCATTCCATGTTGCCGACGCATTAGCTGTAGCAGTCCCATCTGATTCATGCCTGCTATCCATGCTTGCATTCGTTGTAAAGACATGTGTCCATGTGCCCGAGTAGCTCAAAGCCATATCCTGAATCTTCATCCTCGCCATCACAGCAGCCTCCCTCTCATCACCAAATTGGTACTACCCAGATTGTCCATTTGCCAGTTAGATTCGCACAAGTTACCTTTACAAATCGTGAAACGTCATCCATGACATAAGAAGTTGTCCCGTTAATTCCGATCTTCACCGCATTGACGCTTAATTCATTCGTATACATTCCGTTTTCATTCGGCGCGCCGCTTATCGTAACATCAATACTGCCTGCAACGTTTGCCTGCACATAGATTCTGCATCTAGAGTACCCTTTTAAATCCATGGGATTGCTGATTAGCGTCGAACCCGTCGGTAAATAAACAAACGACTCCGGCGGTGCTGGGTGTATGCTAGCGTGATCGTCCATTATCTATCACTCTCCTTAAAATTACTTTTTGCTCTGCTTCTCTTAAGAGTAAAATATGCGGTCATGCAAATCTACGAGATTCTATAAACATTCTTATCTTCTCTTGTCCTTTTTGCGAGCAGATCGATCATTTTCTAAAAAAAAACTACGACTGACCAATTGACTAACAGGTAATTCCAAATCCTCTGTCGAATTAGTTAATAGCTAATTTGACGGAGGTCTTGCTCTATGCCATTACCAAAAAACCGAATCATTCCTGAAAAGAAAGTTTACTTTCACCCTGAATGAA